>PAHQ01000029.1 GCA_002705125.1 Verrucomicrobiales bacterium
AACAGCGAAAGCATTAGCAGAGTTTCTTTTTGGAGATGAAGACTCCTTAATACAGATAGATATGTCTGAGTATATGGAAAAATTTACATCGAGTCGACTCATTGGTTCGCCTCCAGGATACGTTGGTTATGAAGAAGGAGGTCAGCTTTCTGAGGCTGTTCGTCGTAGGCCGTACTCAGTAGTTCTCTTTGATGAGGTTGAAAAAGCGCATCCCGATGTAATGCATTTACTTTTACAGATCCTTGAAGAGGGAACTGTGACTGATAGCCTAGGGCGTAAGGTAGACTTTCGTAATACAATTATTATAATGACATCTAATGTCGGAGCTGAATTAATTAAGAAGCAAACAGCCCTGGGTTTTGGAGCTATGGAAAATGAATCGGCTGATTATGATGGGATGAAAGTTAAAATACTTGAGCAGTCTAAGAAAGTTTTCAAACCTGAATTTCTGAATAGGCTAGATGATCAAATTGTCTTCCATATGCTCGAAAAGAAAGACCTTGTTAAAATTGTGGACCTTGAAATATCTAAGGTGCTTGATCGCCTCAAGAATCGTCAAATAAGTGTAAAGATTCAGGATAAGGCTAAAGATTTTCTTATCGAAGATGGATATGATCCAGAGTATGGAGCTAGACCGATGAGAAGGTCAGTAGAAAAGCATCTAGAAGACCCTTTTGCAGAGCATCTTTTACGCGGAGATGTTAAAGAGGGGGATTCAGTAGTTGTAAGTGTTGATAAAAAACAAAAACAGTTGAAGTTTAAGTTTCAAAAACGCGAGCCAATTCCAGAAAAGGCTTAGCTTTCATAAATGGTTCTGTTTCATTACGGAATTTATATATTAATCTGTAGTAGGGCGTCGCATATATTATGCGCATAGGTTTTATATCAACAAGATTTCAAGGAACTGATGGAGTTTCATTGGAAGCATCTAAATGGGCCAAGGTATTAGAGAAAGATCTTGGGCATGAATGCTTTTGGTTCGCTGGAAAGTTAGATACACCTGAAAAAAAATCACTGCTTTGCACTGAGGCATTTTTTGGTGAGGAGGATGTAATATCTTTAAACGAGAAACTTTTTGAACCTAATACATGTATTTCTGATGAGATAAGGTCAAGTATTGTTGAAATGGAGACTTATTTACAAGGTTCTCTTGAAAACTTCGTTAGTAGTTTTTCACTCGATCTGGTAATTCCACAAAATGTCCTTGCTATTCCTATGCATGTCCCAATGGGTCTTGCGGTTACAAATTTGATCGATAAAGGGTTTCCAACGATAGCGCACCATCATGACTTTTATTGGGAGAGAGAACGGTTTTTGGCTGGTTGCGCAAAAGAATACTTGGATAAGGCTTTTCCGCCTCCCTTAAAAAATAAATTTGAGCATGTGGTTATTAATTCGGCAGCTAATCGGTCTTTGAAAAATAGGTTGGATATAGAATCAACTATAATACCTAATGTTTTTGATTTTGAAAACCCTCCACAAACTAGTGATGGATACGGAGATGATTTTAAAGAAGAGTTTGATATTGATCAAAACGATATCATGATTCTTCAGCCTACAAGAGTTGTTCCTAGAAAAGGAATTGAACTATCAATAGAATTATGTTCGAAAATCCAAGACAAAATTGACAAAAATATTTGTCTCGTAGTGTCTCACCTTTATGGAGATGAAGGAATTGAGTATTACGACAACCTAGTTCAATTGGCCGATAGAGCTTCAATTAACGTTGTCTGGGCTGGGGATCGAGTTGGTGAAACTCGAGGATTTGATAAAGATGGGAGAAAAATTTATAAATTATGGGATATTTATCCAATAGCGGATTTTGTAACCTACCCTAGTCTCTATGAAGGTTTCGGTAATGCCTTATTAGAAACTTTTTATTTTTCAAAGCCAGTGCTTGTTAATCGTTACCAGGTTTACAAAGATGATATTGAGCCTCATGGGTTTAAAGTTCTGAGTATCGATGGTCGAATTACTGATGAAGTAGTTAATCAAACGATAGAACTTTTATCAAACGATGAAATGGCGAATGAATGGACAAAACACAACTACAAGCTATGCATTGAAAAATTTTCGTATAATGTTCTCAGGTCTTCTTTAGAAGAGACTCTTCTTAGAATATTTGATTAGGTTAAACCTCGTCTTTACCGCTTGTCTCGGTTCCTGCTCCACGATAGCGAATAAGAATCTGGCTAGGTTGGCCATTTGGTAAGGAACGAAGACTCATATGAAGATTGTTTTCATGAGCTATCGCCCATAAGAGCTGTCGTCGAGTAATTCCCATGCTGTCCATTGAAACTAGAGGCATAGTTTCAGGNGACTTAACAAATTTATAGGATAGGCCAGTGAGTGGATCATTTTCAAATATTTCTTCTAGTGAAACATCGTTGTAGTAAACTCTTACNGGAGTGTCCATCCACTTGTTGTAAGGCTTATGCCAACTAAAAAGGAAATCTCCTGGCACAGCTGCACTTGGTTCAACGAGTCCAGGTTTTGGATTTTGATCAAGTATTGAACAATTAGATAGGGATAGAGTTAATAAAGCTAGTCCTGCAAATTTAATTAATGATTTCAAGTCTTTGATATTTAGAATTAACATTTTGAAGTGGATGATCAATTTAGTGCGCAATATTGCCAGTTGCGACAGAAAAATTATTATTCATTAAAAAGTACATAATGTTAATAAAATCCTCACTTTTTTAAGTTTTCATGAAATTATTAAAGAAATTGGCCGATTTCTTGAAATTTCANCAAGTCCGTGTGACGATTGCGTCTCCTCGAAAAAAATCAATAATGAAAAAACTTCTGTTACACGANACNCTTTCAAGANAGCGCCTTGAAATAGTGCCCGAGGANGGGCACAAGTTTAGATTTTATTGTTGTGGTCCAACGGTTTATGGACCAGCTCATATAGGAAACTTTAGAGCTTTTCTAGCACAAGACTTTTTTCGCAGAGTTATTGAGTTGTCTGGGCTTAAGACATTACATGTCAGAAATATTACTGACGTTGATGATAAAACTATTCGTGAGTCAATAAAGTCTGGAGTTGCATTAAAAGACTTTACTGACGGTTGGACTGACCAATTTCATGAGGATGCTAAAAAATTAAATATACTGGAACCGCATATTGAGCCTAGTGCTGTTGATCATATACCTGAGCAGATTGAATTAATACAGAAATTAATCGATAAAGGGAATGCATATATTTCTGAAGATGGATCAGTTTATTTTTCTGTTAGTTCTTATCCAAAATATGGGAAATTAACTAGAATAGATCAACGTGATCTCAAGGCTGGAGCAGGAGAAACAGCCAATGATGCTGANGAATATGAAAAAGACAATATCTCTGATTTTGTATTATGGAAAGCTAAGAAAATAGAGGATGGGGATAATTATTGGGAAAGTCCTTGGGGTGATGGTCGACCTGGTTGGCATATTGAGTGNAGCGCTATGGCTATGAAGTATCTTGGGGAGACCTTGGATTTACATGCNGGTGGAGTAGATCTTTGTTTCCCTCACCACGAAAATGAAATTGCACAAAGCGAGGCTTGCACTGGGAAAACGTTCTCTCAACATTGGTTTCATAATGAACACCTAATGGTAGAGGGAAATAAAATGAGCAAGAGCTTAAGGAATCTATATACCTTGGCTGATATTATAAAAAAAGGATATAATCCTGATGAGTTGAGGTATGCTCTTTTAGCCGGTTCTTATAGAACGAAGCTTAATTTTAGTTTCGATAGAATGATTGAGGCTAGAATAAATCTAAAGAAGGTTTCGAATGCTGCCCATGCCCTTGGTGGAATTGATTCTTATGAAGGGCTCTGCGCTATTGCTGAAAGTGATTCGATAGAAATGGGGTTATTCGAATCGAGTTGGACTGCGCTTCTCGAGGATTTGAATGCATCCGCTGCTTTAGGTGAATTGTTTGTATCTATCAAAAAATTAGAAAAGCGATTGGTCAATNATGACTTGTCAGANAGTGATAAGAAAATTTGTAGACAAGGATTGTCNGTAATTNTTAANGCATTTGGCTGGACTCTNCCTGAACCCGATTCANTNAAGNAATCTGTCGAAATNCCAAANGATGTTAAGGAGCTTGCTGANCAGAGNTGGCAAGCTAAATGTGACAANAACTGGGCTGAGTCTGATCGTCTTCGTGATGAAGTTTTTGCCCTTGGTTGGGTTATAAAAGATGGTAAAGAAAGTTATGAGGTAGAGCCAGTAAAATAACTTTTAGCTCCCTCTAATATTAATTTATCAGTGTAGTGAAATCCTTTAACCAAATAAGTCCATGACAGGTTCCGTGACTCCGTCGGGTGTAACATAGAAAGGGCGTTGTTCAACGTTGTAGTGATGATCGTGAGGAATACCGAGGGCACGATAAATTGTGGAATGTAATTGTTGAGTATTTATAGGATCTTTGATGGTCGTGCATGGCCTTTCATCAGCAGTTTCACCGTAAACAAACCCTTTTTTAATTCCGCCTCCAAATAAGAGAACGCTTCCTGCACCTGTGAAGTGACGGTGCATTCCATAATGCTGAAGTCCATCAATTCTAGTCGGTACATTTACTTGATCTTTGACTCTCTTTTCCGGTTTTCCCTCCATCATCATATCACGACTGAATTCACTGGCGACAACAATTAAAGTTCTATCGAGCAAATTACTCTTTTCTAGATCGAGAACGAGTTGAGCTATTGGGGCATCAATCATCGCTTTTAGCTCCCTCATTCTAGTGTGCCCGTTATCATGGGTATCCCAATATTTAAATGGGTAGTACCCATGAGTGACTTCAATGAACCTTGCCCCAGCTTCAGTAAGACGCTTGGCAAGCAGACAACCTAAACCAAACCTTCCACCAACCTTATATGTTTCATAACTTTCTTTCGATTCCAAACTCAAATCAAATGCTTTACGTGCTTTAGGGCTTGAGAGTAGGCGATGGGCGTTGTCTATTGATTTTAATAGCGATTCCTTCTGATACTCTGACCCATGTTGTTGTATTGGGCTATTAGCGAGCAGCTTTTTATATTCCTTATATCGTTTAGCAAAACGTGCATCACTCATTCCTTCTGGAGGTTTAACGGCCTCAACAGCTTGATCTGGTTCAACAAGAAAAAATGGTGCATACTCACTACCCAAAAAGCCAGAGGTATGAAACGCTTTCAATGATTCTTTTTCTCCACTATCAAAAGTTTGTCCTATATCTATGAATGCTGGTAAGTCGGGATTAAGAGGCCCAAGGGTACGAGAAACCCATGAACCAATATGAGGAGCGGCAACCGTAAGAGGAGGTTCATAGGCGGTATGCCAATGATATTGATGCCGACTATGAAGTATGAATCCTAAGTCAGCAGCATTGTAGGTTTTAATCAAAGTACCACGGTCCATGACCTGCCCAATTTTCTCTAGACCTTCTGTAAATTTTAGACCGTCAACGACAGTGTCTACCGCAGGAAAAGTTGAGAGAACACGATTAGGATCCATCCCTTTTTCATAGGGAACATAACGTTTGGGATCAAAAGTATCCGTACTAGCCATGCCGCCAGCCATCCATAGAACAATGACGGTGTCAGCAGTCGATTTGAGTGAGTTTTCTCTAATCTTGGCTACTGCAGGGGTATGAGGATATCCTGCGGCTAAAGCTCCGAGCGTAGCGCTGGAAGCGGAAGAAATGAAATCTCTGCGTTTAAAATTGTTCTTCATTTGGATTATTTAAANCTTAATATATNTTACTGAATTAACTGAAATTCTGGGTGCATTGCAAGTATCCAAAGCAGATCACCTATNCCGTTTGNATTAATNGTTTTCCCGATAATCTCTAATGCAGACGCTTTTTCTTTTTCTGATGGATTNCGACTAAGNGCATTGCTAAATAGTGTATTAATAAGTAATTCAGATTGATGGCCTGATTTACTCCAAGCCTCCCCTCCACGAGACATTAGNTTGGCAAGAGCCTTNCCGTTTGATAATTCTATTAACTGNGCAGTTGTGGCAGCAGATTCACGGCGAGTCACAACGACGTCTCTTTTGGGNCTTCCAAGTGTCTGCATGAGTCTATCTAGATTTCTTAGCCCAGCTCTTTTCTGACCAGTGCCTCTTTCTTTGGATTCATTCTCTGCAGCAAATATTATTTGATCTATGCCATCTAGGAATTGTTCAGCAGACATTCTTTTAACTACAGGGCCTTCAAAAATATATTCATCTGNGTCTTTATCGAGTGGTACAGAAGGCCTCTGGTAGGCTTTAGAAGTGAGAATCAGTTTTATAGTGTGCTTGAGATTGTATCCATTATTAACAAAATCAACTGCTAACCAATCCAAGAGATCTTGATTCCACGTAGGATTATCCATTTCATCGACTGGCTCGACTAGCCCTCGTCCAAAAAATATAGCCCATAGTCTGTTTACCACAGTACGCGATAGGCGCCCATTTTTTTGTGAAGTAATAATTTTGGAAAGCTGTTTAACGCGATCTGTACGATTAGACTCAGGGTTTATTTGTCCAATCTCAGGGTATAGAAATGCAGGTTCGGCTTTTTCACCAATAGGTTTATTGCATCTATGGATGTCCATAGGTGTATCTGAGAAAATTGAAGCCAAAGAGTAGGTTTGTTTTAAAGTCCAGTCGTTAATAAATGAGTCATGGCATGAAGCGCATTTGATATTTAGCCCCATGAAGACTTGAGCAACATTCTGTGCTGCTTGCATTTCGTTTACTTGAGATGCATTTACTGTACCTCGCCAGGATATACCTTTTATGAATCCATCAGAGCCATCGACTGGGTCTATTAGTTCTCTTACAAACTGATCATAAGGTTTATTTTCAATTAATGATTTTTTTAACCAATCTGTAATTTTTTTACCTCCTCCTCCATGGTATTGACGAGTATAGCTATTTCGAAAGCAGTCATTCCAAAAAGTGATCCAATGTTCGGCGTAGTTTATGTTATCCTCTAAAAGGGTNTCAATCATCTCATCACGCCTCTTAGAACTGTTTATACTTCCAAGGTTTAGTATTTCAGCTGGAGTTGGTAATAGTCCAATAGTGTCGAGAAATGCCCGACGAGTAAAGGTAGTGTCACTAACCGTTAATAGAGGTTCTATGTTATTTTCTTTGAAATATTTTACTAATAATCGGTCGATTGGATTGCCCTTGGTTTCTTTAGGTAATTCGACTTTACGAGGAGCTATGGGGGCGGTTCTGAATTTTCCAAATGTAAACCCTTTTTCCCAATCCATACCTTGATCAATCCAAGTTCTAATAACTGCAACCTCACTAATTGAAAGCTGCTCACCTTTTGATGGCATTCTTTCATCCGGATCATTGCTCAATAACAAATTTATCAAAGGGCTTTCGTGTCCTTTTCCTTTATAAACGGCAGGACCGCTATCACCACCAGCTAGAAAAGAGTGAATATGATCAATGCTGAAACCTCCTTTGTTTTTCCCTCTTGCGTGACAATTAGTACAGCTGCGCTGCAGAATAGGTTTAACTTCTTTGGAGAAGTCTATTTTTCTATCCAAAGANGGTGGAAGGGTTCGTAATGATTCATCAGAGCCTTCAACTTGAGAAGAAATAAAAAAAGTTGTTAACGTTGTTATGAAATAAAANTAAAACTTAATGTCCATTAATCCTAGCGGTAGATTAATTAATTATACATCTAATTTTGTTACTTGTCAGTCCAAACTGTAGTGATATTCATCTAGATTTTGAACATTTTTTACTACAGTATTTCACTTGATCCCAATTAACAGCCCATTTTTTTCTCCAAAAAAAGGGTAAGTTGCAAACAGAACAAATTTTGTGTGGTAGGTTTTGTTTTTTTAAATGTTTAATCGATTTTAGAACTTTTAAGTTATTCAATGCTCAATCTGAAATCCCTATACTTTGTTTAATTTGTGATAAAACGACNCTGATTGTGTTTAGGTGACTTGAGCTTNTCTNTGGATCTTTTAATTTATCCTCCAATTCATCAATATTTTTCAATTTGTCTTGATACCAGTTTTCGAAATCGGTTATTAAATTTAAATCTTCTTTGGAGGCCGACGTGTATTTTTTCTCTAGAAATTCCTTAGATCTTGCAGGTATAAAATCACTGGANCTNGGTTGAGTAATTTGATTTTCTATATCAGTTGGATAAAAAACTCTTTCTAATTCACTAGGATAGATTTTTTCTGATAAAAAATTACTAAAACTCAAACTAAGGGAGTCAAAAGTTTGGCTGGCAAATTTTTCTATGCACAAGTGTTCAAGTATGGTCACTTAAACTTTTAAAAAAATTAGAATGTACTATTGAAAATNTCCATTTGTCGNAGCCATTTTTCTTTGGCTANATTGACGTTTTCACCTGAGTGTTTAAATAGGATATTAAACTGATCCTTACTGGGCTTTGGAATTTTTATTTTTGAGCAGTTTCTATTGAAATCTACCCATACCTTTTTTTCTTCGATACTCATAATACTGTTTTTTTAATGAATTGAATTAAGGNAGTTATAATATCAAGTACGCCGGTGATTTATTTGTAGTTTTAAAAGTAATAAAAAAATAAAACAAAACGCCTACCCCACAAAAACTAAAGGAGTAGGCGCTTGTCTCTGGTGAAGGTGCTCTCCAGTGGAGTTCCAGAAACCTAGGTCTTTATGATAACGAAAAATATGGGCACTTGGTTTTCAATTACTCATGTTTGGAAGTTTGAAATTAGTGTCTTATTTTGATTCAGAAAATCGNTTACATTTAAACTATNNAGTGTTCTAAANTCGAAAATATTTCTAATACAAAATATNAAAATTATGTATCTCATTAAATTTGCAATCCGTTCACCTATCTAATTCGTAAATATCATAAAGTGAGACTATTAAAATATACTGAAGTGAAAGATGGTGAAGACAACCAACTTGTTTTTCAATTATGGCAACATCCCAAACCTGATAACAATTACACAATCACTGCGAATATTAATGGTACACCTGCAAGAATAGAAGGTTGGAATGGTTGGGACTATGAAGACCATTTTACGAAAGAAGAAGCTTTGAAAGCTTTAGAAAAATACGAGGATTCTGTGTGGAAAAAGCTATTCAACGAAGGAAAAGTAGGAGCTAACATTTGAAACTCCACCCTAACTTATCGAGGAATCGGTGGTATTAATTTTTGGTACGGTCTTCAAAAGCCTGATGTTAATCATTCATGATAATTTTCCTTCTGAGTTAAAGATGATTTTAATTCGTTATAACTTTCCAGCAGAAAAATAAAAAAATTTTTCTTTATATGAAAT
>PAHQ01000030.1 GCA_002705125.1 Verrucomicrobiales bacterium
GCCTCCCAGATGCTGGTAAGGATGGCACAAACGATGAAACATCATGTGTAATAACCTCCATTGATGGAATTAATTGGGTAAGACCTAATATTTCTAAATATTTAATTAATAAGTATCCACAAAATAATATTATACTGGCTAACTCTGCACCCGTTACACATAACTTCTCCCCTTTCTTGGATACAAGGATCGGAGTTAACAAGAAGCATAGATTTAAAGCCTTAGGAGGAAATGAAACCTCAGGTCTAATCGCTTACACATCACATGATGGATTAGATTGGAAAAAGCTTCACGACAAACCTGTATTTACCAAAGGTATTTTTGATTCACAAAATGTTTCTTTTTGGTCTCAACATGAAGAATGTTATATCTGCTATTTCAGAACTTGGACTAAGGGTGGATACAATGGATACAGGACCGTTAGTAGAACGACATCTAAGGATTTTATTAATTGGACCGCCCCTATCAAAATGACTTTTGGTGATACACCAACGGAACATTTATATACAAACCAAACACATCCATATTATCGCGCTCCTCATATTTATATTGGTATAGCCGCAAGATTTATGCCTGGAAGGAAAGTTTTAACAACGAAGCAGGCCGAGAAACTAGGTGTTTCTCCATCATATTTTAATGACTGCTCTGACGTTGTTCTACTTTCATCCAGAGGCGGGAATTCTTACCAACGAAATTTCATGGAATCATTTCTAAGACCGGCAATAGGTTTGGAAAACTGGGTATCAAGGTCAAATTATCCCGCTCTCAACATTGTACAAACATCAGAACAGGAAATGTCATTTTATGTGAACCAAAATTACGCACAACCATCAAGTAACTTGCACCGATATAGATTAAGAATTGATGGTATAAGTTCTCTATATTCTGGTTATAAAGGTGGTGAAATTATAACTAAACCCTTTGTATTTAAAGGAAGTGAACTATCAATGAATTACTCCACTTCTGCAGCTGGAGGGATTCGTGTTGAAATACTCGATGACGCTGGAGCAGTTCATCAAGGATACTCAAAAAATGATTGCATTGAAGCTATTGGTAACTACATCGATGGAAAAATTAAATGGATAGATCATGAAAATCTTAATGCACTTGCCGGTAAACCAATAAGGTTAAGAATATTTTTAAAGGACGCTAATTTATACTCGTTTTACATAAATTAGATTCACTTTTTGTTGAGTCTATAAAAAAGAAATGCTCCAATGATTAAAATTATAGATGTTGGCAACCACATTAAATACTGAGCATTTGACTGATCTTTCAAATTATCAGCATAAATAATTCCTAGAAAATAGAAACACGCAACTATCAAGCTTAGAACATAACCTCCATGAGATTCTTTTCTTTGTTTATTTATACCTAAAGGTATACCTAAAAGAGCGAAAGCAAAACAAGCAGCAGCAAATGAGTTCCTTTTTTGAATTTCTGTAAGAATTTCATTTCTCTTTTTGTCACTTAGTCCATCCCCTTCACTTAACTGCTGATAAAGTACATCTGTTTCAAGTAAACTAGGTTTAAATTTCTTTGGATTATTCCTAAAAGAGGACAATTCTAATGGGATAGTTGTCTGATCCGCACTAAGTCCTGGCACAAGATTTCTTAAGTCTTTAGGGTTCTTATCATTTTTAATTATACCCTCAGCCTTTTCTAGGATGAGCAATAATTGGTCCTCTTGGGAATTGTATTCAATTCTTGCTTCCTTAGACTTCAAATATCTAATTGGATGCTTATCTCCATCAAGTTCGATTATCTCTAACTTAACTAATTTATTTTCATTTCTCGACTCGGTATAAATACGATAGTTAGGAAACTGAGTAATGACTTTATCTGGAACAATTAAAGCGAGAGGGTCCTCAATAGCCATATTATACAATGTCATTTTCATCGCAGCTTTTCCTCTAGGTGCAATTGTTGTATTTATATAAAAACTTAATATTGTAAGTAAAATTCCTATAATAAAAACAGGCCTGCATATTTGAAACATACTTCGCCCAGACATTCTAAGAGCTAGCAATTCATTATCTGATGACATCCTACTGAAAACCAGAAGAACAGCTGTAAGCAAACTCCAAGGAATAGTGAAAATTAACGAATACGGAAATATATATACAATGAATTGCAATACCGACTCTACCGGCAGATCCCTATCAACCAATAATTCAAATATTTGTTTAAATAAATTACCTAGAACAAAAATTAAGCTTAATGAAACCACTCCAAGAACTGTCGATGACAGTACTTGTTGAGATATATATCTAAAAGACCGGCTGAAAAGATAAGCCACTCTTAAATCTTAGTCTTATTTTTCTATTCTTCAAATCGATGATTTAAGCATCAGATTTTAGCTTTTCATAAAGTTCAAATGCTTCGTCAGCGCCCATGCCTTCATGGACTACTCCTCTAACAGCTTTCATCATAGGTACAGGAGCATCAGCTTGAAAGATGTTACGCCCCATATCAACTCCAGAGGCTCCTTGAGCACAAGCATCATAGGCCATTTGTAATGCATCTCTTTCGGGGCGTTTCTTTCCCCCAGCAATGACGATCGGAACCGGACAACAACTTGTTATGGTCTCAAACCCATCATCTATATGATAGCACTTAACCATGTGACATCCTAATTCAGCCATTATTCGTGTCGCCATTCGAAAATATTTAGCTGTCCTTTCCATGGCCCTACCAACAGCAACTACACCCATAACAGCTATTCCATACCTTGAAGCCGCATCAATCAAATTTGTCAAATTCTGTAACGACTGTCGTTCATGTTGACTGCCAATGAAAACTTGAACAGCTAAAACCGATGCATTAAGCCTAATTGCTTCCTCAATATCAACGGCGAGATGTTCGTTAGATAAAGGCTCATATCCAGGTCTTGATAATTTGGCTGAGGCTCCATTAATCTCCCCTTCCCATTCATCAATGGTGCTAATCATACTGGTCCCTCCTGAGGATCTTAATGCTACGGCCTTTTGAGTGCTGGATGGGATAATTGATCTCTGAATACCTCTTGTTAACATTAAACAATCACAATAAGGCTCAAGTGGCAAAATAGTTTGATCAACCCTTTCAAGACCAGTTGTTGGTCCCATGAAGTAACCATGATCAAATGCAAGCATTATGGTTCTTCCAGATTCCGGATTAAAAACATGTGCTAATCGATTCTGTAAGCCCCAATCATATTGATGAGAGCCCTTAAGAAAGAATTTAGGAACGGTTTGTTCAGTATCTGTGTAATATTCTTTTTGTTTTTCTGCGGAAATTCCGTCTAGATCAGCCATAATATTTTCTTTTTATAATTGTATTATTAAGTGTTTATGAAATCGGACATTGCTTGGATAATGATTGCTACTGAACATGCACCTGCATCAGGGTGACCAACGGACTTTTCTCCGAGGGTTTTTGCTCGTCCCATAGTTGCAATCATTTCCTTACTATTGTTTTTACCTTCATTTGCAGATTGAGCAACTATTTTAATAGATTCACATAGAGGCATCTCAGAAACTTCCCCTGCCCGAATCGATGCTGGCTCTAAAGCATCAATCATTGTTTTATCCCCAGGGATTGCTCCGCCTCTAGATTTAACTCCATCATTTGCAGCCTCTAGAAAAGAATGTAATCCCTTTGAGTCAAACTTCTCTTCTCCCTCTAAAGCCTTTCCACCATTTCGGAATAAAGTTCCAAATAATGCTCCAGAGGCACCACCCATTGAACTCATCATTGCCATCCCTGTCATTTTGAATACGTCAGAAACTTCATCAGCCTCTGATTCAGATAACTTGTTAATAACAGCATTCATTCCTCTCTCCATACCTAATCCATGATCTCCATCACCAAGGTTCCTATCGGCATCTGTCAAAATAGGTTCAGATTCGATTATTACTGAAGCAACATGCTTCATCATTTCAATAGTCTCTTTAACGCCTAATGATTCTTTACCCATGTCTTTATAGTTTTGTATAACAAACCGATTCGCATGGTAAGTCCCAATATTTTTTAAGTTCGTCGTTTAATTTAGTTATACTGAATGAAATCCCAGACATCTCCTGACATGTAACAAATGGTCCCACAACCGTATCATATACAACGACCCCTTTATCTTTTAAGTAGATTTTAGCCCTTCTTAGACAAATAAGACACTCCATCATGGTAGTCGCGCCAAGGCTATTTACTAACAATATAATTTCATCTCCTTCAGATAAGCTCTCAATGTCGCTATCATTTTTAAAATCTTCGAATATAAGATCCAACATTTTAGGAGTTAAATCGTCAGCCGTCGTCATCGGGATTTCTGAAACTCCAGGTTCACCATGAATTCCCATACCTAAACCAATAAGTCCCTCATCAATATTAAAAGTTGGCTTTCCTGTTGCAGGAATTGAACCGGGTGACATTGAAACTCCAACAGATCGAGTATGAAGAACTGCCATTTTAGCAATTCTTTCAAGTTCTTCTAAATTATCAGCAGTTTGTGATGCGGCTCCAGCAATTTTTACAATAATTACCAATCCAGCTATTCCTCTTCTGCTNTCTTTACTCTTATGGGGTGCAGAACAAACGTCATCCGTAATTAAAACTGTCTTAACNTCAATTCCGTTATCTGAAGATAATTCAGCACCTATATCAAAGTTCATCACATCACCTGCATAATTACCGTATAGATAAAGTACTCCATTACCCGCATTAACTGCCTCAGTAGCTTCAAGAACAATATCCGGAGGAGGCGCTGCAAAAATATCACCGCANGCTGCCCCATCGGCAAGATTAGTACCCACCAAACCATGATATATAGGTTCATGGCCAGCNCCCCCACCTACCAGTAATGAAACTTTATTAGAAGGGATCTCTGTCTTAACAATTGACCGAACTCCGACCTTTTTNCAATCGCCGTCGTAAGCCTCTACAAGACCATCAAGAAGCTCATCTGCAACTTTAAGTGGATCATTTATGAGTTTTTTCATATATTTGATCAATGATAAGAGCAAATGATGTTGTTTGCGGCAAGTTAAAATAGATTTTTAATAATANTATATGTTTAATCAGCTTAACTAGATATTTTAAANATAGAGGTATACATTACAGAGTTATATAGTGCTTAAAAAGTTATTATCATCAGTTCTTTATCTTATTTTAATCAATCTAAACGCATTTAGCATTGAAGATAATAAGAACTCAATATCCAATGTGCTTGATTTGCCAGGTTGGACAGCTGCAATATCCGCTCATAATGATGGGTTATCTGATGTTGCAGTGACCATATTAGCAAAAATAAATGCAAGATCCGATTTATCTAATCTAGATGAAACTCGAGTAAGATCACTCCTAGTTGAAAACCTTGTAAGGGNTGGGAGACATCAAGAAGCCATAGATGCAGTAAAAGGTGATGAGCTGAAATTTTGGCGAGGTATTGCATTCGCTGGACTCGGCAAAGTTAATGAAGCACTACCNTTACTTGAAGAATACTTAAGTAATCCTAAATCACCTTTACATTCGAGTTCAGTTTTAAGCATTACAGCTGCATACGAATCCTTAGAAATGAATGATAGAGCCCTAGAAGTTATTAAACACTCAGTAGAAAAAAATAATAACCCTGGAACATCATTACAAATTATAAAATTCAAACTAGCTACACTTAACCTTATCGAGGGCTTCTACCTCGATGCAATTAANACAATTGAAAGCATTAACTCAAATAAGAAAAGAGTTTTAAANTTAAAAAACCTAATANTCTCAAAAGCATTATTCAAACTTGATAAGTTCAAAGAATCAGAATCAGCTCTTCGTAACGTTGAAATAGAACCTAATAAAAGAACTGCTCAATTACACCTGGCAATTGAATTACTTAGAATTGAAATAAATTATAATTTAAATAATACNGAGAATATTTTAAATGTAATTCACTCAGCCATTGAGACTGCTCCTGANAATTGTGACACTACATCATTATTCGAGAAACTTTTATTNTTAACAAATAAATTCAGCGAACAGATCGACTCTAAATTACAAGACTGGATCAAATCTGATAATAAAGATCTTTCTAGAAAATCTCTTTACTATTTCATTAAAAAGAACCAATCAAAACAACCGCTCGAAGCAATTAACTCACTTAAACAGCTTTCTGCTGGAGATGATGAAATTTCACTTAAATCTAAAATTCTGCATTCAAAAATTCTGATAAACCAAGGTAACAAACAAGAAGCCATCGAATTATTATCATCAATAGAAAATTCTGCAGATAAAGAAACCACTAAAGCTGAAATTAACTTCTTACTCGCTGAAGCGCATAAGGATAACAAAGATTTAAGATCAGCTGCCGAGAGTTATCTAAAAATTACTGATCCAAAAAACTCTAATGCCGCAGCATTTAATGCCGTACTAATAGATTTAATGAATACTGAAAAATTAGATCATATTATTGATCCTCAGATTCTAACAAAGGTTAAGGATAATAACCTCAAAGGCAATTTGATGCTCGAAAGAGGATTATTATTNGCGTCTGAACAAAATACAATCGCGAAAAAAGCGATCAAAGAATTCATCGAACTATATCCACAGCATGATAGAATAGCAGAAGCATACTTAGCAGTTACAAGTCTCCTTCTTTTGGAATCCCCTGTTAATTATGAATCAGTAAANNCGTCATTGAAAAGGGCAAATGATTATTCAGTCAAACCCATAGATAAGGAAAGAGTAGATTATCTAAGTTTTTGGTTAGAAGAAAACTNAGATAATTCAGTAGCGGCTAATAAGCTTGCTGATGAATTTGTAAGTAAATGGCCAAATTCTTCGCATGCTCCAGAAATTAGAATGAGACAAGCTGAAATTTTTTATGCAAATAAAGATTTCTCTAAAGCATTATTAAATTTTGAAAAGCTCTATACTAACTACCCGAATTCTATTCTAGTATCAAGAGCAAGATATTATGCTGCACATGCTGCAAGATTAACCCTAACTGACGAGGGCTTATCAAGAGCATTTAATTTATTTCAAAAGGTGGCAGAGAGCGATGAACAACTTTCTGAAAAAGCAAGAATAGAACAAGCTAAAATCAGATTGAATAAAAACCTAAAAGATGAAGCTATCATTATATTAAACTCAATAATTGAATCTGAATCAACTTTGAAAATTAAGATTTTGGCTTTAATGCTCAAAGGAAAAGCTTTGTACGAACAAGGAGCAAAAAGTGCAGATAAAATAACCGAATCAATTGAAGTATTTGATCAAATATTATCTATTAGCAATTTAAAAGTAACCGACCGAAACGAAGCTGTTTTCAGAAAAGCTAAATCATATGAGTTCATTGCCCAAAAAACAAAATCTCTTGAGTTATACTATCAAATATTAACAGCTCCTCGCCCACCACTTTCTCAAAACGAAAAACCAGAAATGAATTGGCATTTTAAGGCAGGATTTGAATGCATTAGAATTTTAACAAAAAGAGGAACGCCTCAAGATTTAAGGGCCGCTATAATTATATCAGATCAGCTCTCAGAAATGAAAGGACCTCGATCACAAGAAGCGAAAGCTATTAGCGAAAGATTAAAATTAGAAAACTTTATTTGGGATGATTGAACCTTTTAGGTTACTTTCAAAAATTTTCAGTGAGGAATTGATGGATTCCATCACCAGCTAATAACATTGTTAATGTAGTAATCATCGTTGCTAAAACAATAATTCCCCCGGCTATTAAAAATCTTTTATTGAAACTTTCTCCTTTGAGAAGATGAGCACAGCTAAAGGTCAACATTACACATACCAAAAGTCGAACCAGATCAAATCTGTAGGTATTTGAAGGGTAGCTTGAACTTCTTACAGAAGTGAAATCAAAATAAGCCCAAGAGCAAAGTAAAATTAATGTACTTATGATCAGCGCAAATAAGATTCGTAAGGGGTTATTCATAAAATCTTTCTCATTAATATTGCATCATTTTAAAAAACAGGAAATTTATTTAAGAACAAAGCTTAAGTCATCTTGTGTTAATCCTGACATAACTGGCCGGGCTTCATCTATAGACATATCAATGAGATTCATTTTATCTTTCTGTAGTAGTAGAATTTTTTCTTCCACTGTATTTGAGGCAATTAACTTATAACAATTAACCACTTTGTTTTGACCTATTCTATGAACTCTATCAGTCGCTTGATTTTCTACTGATGGGTTCCACCATGGATCAAAGTGAACAACTGTATCCGCGGCAGTCAGATTTAATCCATACCCACCTGCTTTTAATGAGACTAAAAAAACAGGAACACAGTTCTGAGGATCTTGAAATTCATCAATTAATTCATTTCGTTTTTCACTACCAATCCCTCCATGCAATAAAAATGAAGAGATTCCAATAGAGTTTAGATGACGCTCTATTATATTGAGCATTTTCACAAATTGCGAAAATACGATAATTTTACTTCCCTGATTAATTGCATTTAGAAGAATCGGCTCAAGGAGTTCGAGTTTGGAAGATACAAAATTTGTTCCAGCCTTATCTGTGAAAAGATTAATGTCACAACAAGATTGCCTTAGTCGTAAAAGTAGCGTCAACACTTCCATACTATCTTGAGACTGGTTAGATTCCTTGAAGGAGTTAATAATATCCTTACCAGAAATCAATAAATCGTTGTAAACGCCCCTCTCTACCTCATTGAGTTGACAATAAATAATTTTCTCAACTTTATCTGGTAATTCGCGTAAAACCTCAGACTTTGTTCTTCTTAAAATAAATGGGGTCACTCTTTTTTTAAGATCACTAAGTTTTGAATTGTCAGATTCCCAGTTGCCATATGAAGAGAGGAAATCAGATCTAGAACCAAGATAATTTGGATTTACGATGTTCATTAAGCTCCATAGATCTTCAAGGTTATTTTCAATGGGCGTTCCAGTTACGGCAATTTTTAAATCAGATCTTATATATTCAATTGCCTTTGCGGTTTTTGTTAATGAGTTCTTGAAAAATGAAGCTTCATCTGCGACAACCATAGAAAAATTTATTTCAGAGATGTTCTTAACATCTGAAATCAAAGTTCCATATGAAGTTACCACGATTTCATTGGCGTTAATATTTTGTGACAGATCTGCTCTTTTCTGACCATAATGAAATGTGAATTTCATTGTGGGTAAAAACTTCTTAATTTCTTTACTCCAATTATGAAGAAGTGAAGTTGGGCAAATTATTAATATAGGAATATTCTTAAAATCTATAGCACTAATTAACGATAGTATTTGAACGGTCTTACCTAGCCCCATCTCATCCGCCAATATAAATCCGCTCTGCATATTTACCCTCTCCCTCATCCAACTTAGACCAACCTTTTGGTAACCCTTTAGCTCTCCATTAAATCTTTTAAATAGTGATTCATCGATATGATTATTTGTTTTAGAAAAAGTGAGTCCAAATTTAGATAGGTTTTCTTTTATAAAAACGGCCTCCACACCCTTAACCCTTCGCAAAACAACATCTCCTGAAACCTTTTGCTGTGTTGATGTCAATCCCAGCGAGCTGAAAAGATCAGAAGCTGCAAACAAATCAATAAATGTATTTATTCCATCCTTCTTTTTTATTGTAGAAACCCCTCTGTTTATAAGCTCTCTAACTTCCCTCTCGTTAAGGCTGCTTCCACGTGGAGATGTAAATTCAATGTCAAACTCAAACCAATCACTCCCACTCTTATTTAAAACCGCACGTGGTTGAATTACTTCAAGATCATTTGTTATTAAAGTAAAGCGTTCGCCTAATTCAACAGCAATACTTTTGTCCTTTAATAAATTTTTTAATTGAGAAGTATAAAATTTAATAATATCGACATGGCCATTAATTTTACATTTGTAATCTCTTATTAAAGTTTCATTCCCATCAATATTTGATAAATGCTCACCTTGAAATTTTTTATCTAAAGATAAGTTATCTAAAAATTTGTTTTCTGATGCTAAATTAGGATAGGAGAAATTAGGGTAGGAAAATGATGCTAGTATATCCAAGCTATTTAGTGAGCCTTCGATTGATAGCTTTATGATAGGATCGTTAAGAAAGAGCCTACTCCCATTAACATCATCAGCAGAAAATTCTATGTTAAAGAATTGTCGAATTAGATCAATTTGAGATTTAAATGATTTGAGGCTAATTTTTAAGGACGCTTTTTTTTCAAAATTTTCATATAATGATATTAGCTCACTTTCATGAAAGCTCATTGAATCATCAGCAATGAGCGGCATAGCTATTAATGATATTGAATTAATCAGCCACAAACTGCTGCCTGATCGAATTAAAAAATGATCAGCTAGAGCCTCTCTTTTAATTTCTAGCTCTTTTTGATTTATGTAAGATACAAGGATTGGAATTCTTGGTGATAACTCTGATACAATGAGTTTTTTTATGGTCCCCAAATGCTCCAACTCAATATATCCAGACTCCGACTTTTTAAATAAAGAAACAAGTTGTTTTATTCCAATCGTATAAGTTTGACCATCGGAAATTTTCCCACAACCAGAAACCGATTTATCAAACAGAACTTCTTGTAAATCGACTTCATTTAAAAATGATAAGTTATTATATTTTACAAATTTGATATTAAATTTTGATACGTTTTTAAACCCTTCACTAGGAAGTTCAACAAGTGGCAAATAGGAATTTCCTTTTCCACTTTTATTTACATCATTAGATTCATTTAAAAATTCTTGTTCATACCCTTTATCTTGAACTCTCTTAATCTTTTGAAGCATTAAAGCTATTGAATGCTTACAAATTTTTCCATCTCTCAATGATTCAGGGCATCGACAAAGATTTTCAACTTCATTAAGATTTATGAACTTTAAACCACATACGAAATTTTTTCTTTTTTCTATGACCTTACCTGTAATGATTAAAGGAAAACTATCTCCCTTGTTCATATTGACTGCTTTCACCGAATCAAGATCTAGTAACTGCTTAGCCTCTTTGATGCATTCCCAACCGGCTATATTCATCAAATCTTTTTCTGTAATTACCATTTTATGAATTTTAGGACTCCATTAACTTATAAAGAAATATATTTTAAATTAAGAGCTTTGATTTTATTGGCTAATTGATAGATAAGTGTTGCTGATTAATTAATGAAAATTATTGCAATAGCAAACCAGAAAGGCGGAGTCGGTAAAACCACGACATCAATAAACCTATCGGCCTGCATTGCAATGGAGGAAACAAAGAATGTTTTATTAATTGATCTTGACCCTCAAGGTAATGCGACAAGCGGTTTAGGTTTTACCCCAGAGCAAGGAACTAGCCTCTATGAAGTCCTTCTTGGTAAAGAAAGCATTAAAGATCGAATCTTACCTACTAGATTTGAACATTTATCTATAATTCCTGCAGATATGGATTTAGCAGGATCAGAGATTGAATTGGCTCAAACTGATGATCATTTAACACGGCTCAGAGAAATCTTAAAGCCTCTCAAACGAAAATCTAAATTTGATTATATAATTATAGACTGCCCACCTTCCCTGGGGGTACTTATGACATCAGCTTTAGCCGCAGCAGACGAATTATTAATTCCACTTCAATGTGAATTCTTTGGGTTAGAAGGGTTAGCAAAAATTGTCCATGTACAGGAACAAATTAAGCTTTCAGGCGCTAACCCGAAAGGTACGATTGAAGGTATTGTAATGACAATGTTTGATGGAAGAACAAATCTATGTAGGCAAGTCGTTGATCAGGTCAGACAATATTTCCCTGAACAGGTCTATGATACCGTAATTAGGAGATCAATAAGGCTTGGAGAGGCACCAAGCTACGGTAAAACCATAGTTGAATACGATAAATCATCCCACGGCTCTACAGATTACATGTCTTTAGCCAAAGAATTTCTAAGAAGAAGAGCTTAATTTGTAAGGATTATCAAAGAGATACACTCACTTCAGTTGCAACGACTATCGATTGGTACATAGTTAATGTTGAAAAATCGCAGTCAATTAACAAAAGAATTTATCAAGAATTTTCTAAAATAATGAAATGGTTATTTAATAAAATCGCTGGCTCAAAAAATAGACGTGAACTCAACAAGCTTGAGTCAATCGTTAAGAAAATAAACGCCCTTGATAAAGAATTTCAAATTCTCACTGATGATCAATTAAAAGAAAAGACATCTTATTGGAAAAATACAATTAAATCTTTCGAAAATGACTTGGATAAAAGTGTAACAAGTTGGAAAGAAGAACAAATAAGTTCACTTAGAAAGCCCGAGAATCATCTAATCAAAGATATTGAGGAAAAGGCTCGGAGGATGAAAATAGATGGGCTTGATGAAGTTTACGAAAAGCAGTCAGATTTTTTAAATGAAATCCTCCCCCAAGCTTATGCAGTAGTTAAGAATGGCGCGCGCCGTATGATAGGAAAATCCTACTCAGTCTGCGATCAACCAATGACTTGGGATATGGTTCATTTCGATTGCCAATTAAAAGGAGGAATTGCTCTCCATCGTGGAATCATTGCTGAAATGGCTACTGGAGANGGAAAAACACTAGTTGCTACTCTACCGGTATATTTAAATGCGCTAACTGGCAGAGGAGTTCATGTGATCACTGTTAACGACTACCTCGCACGACGAGATTCTGAGTGGACTGGAGAACTTCTAAAATATCTAGGTCTTAGCATTGGCTGCATACAAAGCCAAATGCCTCCAGAGAGAAGACGCGAAAATTACGAATGTGATGTTACNTACGGCACCAACAGCGAGTTTGGCTTTGATTACCTTCGTGACAATGGGATGGCTCACTCTCAAGACAACCAAGTACAAAGAGGCCATTATTTTGCTATAATTGATGAGGTAGACTCGGTGCTAATTGATGAAGCTCGTACACCTTTGATTATCTCTGGCCCTTCGACCGTTTCAAACACTAAACAATACGATAGATTTAAACCTATCATTAACCAGCTCGTTAAAAAGCAAACCTTACTTTGTAACGAAGCAATGCAGGAAGCAAAAAAAGCTCTGGAGTCCGCAATGCCAGAGGATGCTGGCAGGGCAATGGTTAAAGTTAAATTTGGGCAACCTAAAAACCGTCAACTCCTAAGACTTATGGAGGAACCTGAAAATAGACGCCTTTCTGAAAAGGCTGAATTAGCTCTATATCAAGACAATCAAAAAAGGGAACTCTTTAAACTCAAAGAAGAGTTATTCTACACAATCGAAGAAAAATCCCATGATGCTGATTTAACTGAGCTTGGACGAACATTTTTAAATCCTGATGAACCTAATGCCTTTGTTCTCCCTGATCTTGCAACAGCTTTTTCAGAAATCGATGGAGACGATACAATTTCTGATTCTCAAAAGGAAAATAAAAAGAATGAGCTTCAGAACAACATGAACTCCCAGGGTGAAAAAATACATAGTATCTCACAGCTTTTGAAAGCGTATTGTCTTTATGAGAAAGATGTTGATTACGTTGTAACCAACAACAAGGTCGTGATTGTTGATGAAAACACGGGAAGAGAAATGCCAGGGCGAAGATGGAGTGATGGTCTGCATCAGGCGGTTGAAGCTAAGGAAGGAGTCAAACTTGAAAAAGAAACCCAGACCTTAGCTACTATTACTGTTCAGAATTATTTCAGACTCTATGAAAAATTGGCGGGAATGACTGGTACAGCAGAAACAGAGGCTACTGAATTTAATGACATCTATGGCTTAGACGTTTTGCCAATTCCTACAAACGTTAATGTGCAAAGAATTGATCAAAATGATAGAATTTATAAAACAAGAAGAGAAAAATACGGAGCTGCAATAGAAAGTATTAGGGAGAAGCATGCTAAAGGACAACCTGTCTTGATTGGTACGGCTAGTGTAGATGCATCTGAAACAGTATCAAAATACTTAAAACGTGCAAAAATTCCACATTCAGTTCTAAATGCAAAGTATCATCGCCAAGAAGCTGAAATTATCCAGAGAGCAGGTCAAAAGGGAGCGGTGACAGTATCCACTTCAATGGCAGGTAGAGGTACTGATATTAAACTCGGAGATGGTGTAGCTGAACTTGGTGGTTTGAGTGTTATTGCGACCGAGCGACACGAATCAAGAAGAATTGATAGACAACTTCGAGGCAGATGTGCACGACAAGGAGATAATGGCGAATCGATATTCTATATAAGTTTTGAAGATGACTTAATGAGAAACTTTGGCGCCGCGGATAAAATGACCTCAATGATGGAGAAGTTTGGCCTTAAAGAGGGCGAAGAGCTTTCACATCCCTTGTTAAATAGATCTGTTCAAGGGGCTCAAAAAAAAGTCGAACAGCGAAATTATACAATGAGGAAAAGAGTCCTTGATTTCGACGATGTTATGAATGAGCAGCGTAGAATAATTTATGGTCTGAGAAATGAAATTATTCTTACTGCTAACCCTAGGGATTTGGTTTTTGAATCAATTAATAAATCCATACCAAATCGCGTTTCTGAATTTATCGATGTCATTGATCCAAATGATGAACCTGATTATAAAGGTCTAATCAGCTGGGCCAATGGAAACTTCCCAATAGGCTTAAGCCCAGAGGATTCTGAAATTCTCAACCAAGACTCAGACACCTTATCATCTTTACTCACGACTAAGATTAAGGATTTGTATTTACTTAAAACAGGACATGAAGAAGCTGAACATTTAGACAGCCTTGAAAGATCTATTCTTCTTGGGTCAATAGACAAATTATGGCAGGAGCATTTATTTAATATGGATTCTCTTCGTGAAAGTGTAGGGCTCAGAGCACAAGCACAGAAAGATCCCCTCGTTGAATACAAAACTGAAGCCTTTAGAATATTCCAAGAATTAATGGAAAACATTGATACTGAGGTCGTTACAAGTCTTTTTAGGAGCACCACAAATATTGAAGCCTTTAAAGATTTTCTTAGAAACCTTCCAATGAATCAAGGCCGCGGTGAAAATTTAAACTCGCCTAGCTCTGCAACAAGCCAACAAACAAACAATAATGATCCTGAATTAGATCCTCAAATCACACTCCCAGTAACAAGAACATCTCCAAAAGTCGGTCGGAATGATCCATGCCCATGTGGTAGCGGAAAGAAGTTCAAGCAATGCTGCGGTAAGGCGGCTTAATAAAAAGATGGAATTATTTATGACTCAATTTATTAGAAAAGCACTTCGCGTCCTAATTATTTTTATAGTCATATTTAGAGCGCATTTATCATTAGCACAAATAACACCGGTTAATTTTGAACTTTTATCTGATTCAAATAATATAAATGATGGCCAGCCTTTTAAATTAGCGATCATTGCAAGCCTAGAAAAGGATTGGCACATTTACTGGAAAGGTTCGGGAGAAAGTGGACAACCCACTATAATAAACTGGGAATCTCCGGATGAGTTTACAACAAGTTCAACAAGTTATCCTGTACCTTATAAAAGCGAAGCCTTTGGCCTTATAAGCCATACATATAAAAACGAAGCCATTTTCATTTGTGAAGTCACGCCCCCAAATAATTTAGATGAAGATAAAGAATATGTTTTTAGGGCAATAGTTGATTGGCAAGCATGTAAAGAAGCCTGCTTGCCTCCAACTGTTACTGAATTAGAAATTAAATTAACAAAAGGGCAAGGAGCCAAATCTGAATCTCACACATTAATCGGAAACGCATGGAAAAAGTCACACCTAAAATTACCTATTTTAAATGCCGTTGCTTTAAGTGATTTCGGCCAGCTCGATATTTCATTCAACCTTACAAACGAAGAGATAGATAAAATCGGAAATTCTCCATACTTTATGCCTCTCGACAGCTCTATAATTGAAGAGAAAGAAAAACAAACAATCGATGTAGATGGTAGTATTTTGACGATATTCGCAACACTAGAGGACCCNGAATTNAAACCTACGGAAAANATTNAAGGTTTNCTACTGAGCTCAGACAGAGCNANCTCTTATTGGATAACCACNGGCCAAATTACAAAACCNAAAAAAAGNACNATCGACGAAAGTATATCAGATCAAGTTGTTATTCCNTCTAAAGATAGCCCTGAAGGAAAGGCCTACATAAATGCTATTAAGGAACTTGCAAANGGATACGAAAAAGAAACAAGGTCATTANCATTGATGCTTCTTTTTGCTTTCCTGGGTGGCATTATTCTCAATTTAATGCCGTGTGTTTTTCCCGTTCTCGGCATTAAAGTACTTGGGTTCGTTCAGCAAGCTGGAAATGATAAGTCAAAAATAAAGTACCATGGACTTTCATTCGCAGGAGGAATCATAATATCTTTATGGGCCCTAGTTTCTATTCTTTTTTATATTAAAAGCAATGGTCAAAGCGCTGGTTGGGGCTTTCAATTACAAAACCCTTGGTTNGTATGGTCACTAATTGTCATCATGTACNTATTTTCGCTCAATCTTTTTGGGCTGTTTGAAATAGGAACATCATTAACGGGTGCAGGNAATAAAGTTCAGAATAAAAANGGATATCTAGGTTCATTCTTGTCAGGTTTACTAACTGTACTTGTAGCAACCCCTTGCACNGGACCCTTNATGGGNCCNGCNTTAGCNCTTGCTATATCTGGCCCAATACTTCAAGGNTATTTATTATTNACANTNTTGGCTATCGGNCTCGCNTTTCCNTACGTNNTNCTNGCGTACTTNCCAAAATTAATCGAAGCCCTACCACGTCCNGGTAAATGGATGGAAACATTTAAGCAACTTATGGCCTTTCCCTTNCTCCTAACAGTTGTCTGGTTGCTTAATATACTAGGAAAGTCTACAGGCTTATCAACAGTCATTTGGGTTTTAGTTGGACTTNTTATTCTAGCTATTGGTCTATGGATCTATGGCAAATACTCCTCTCAACTTTCAANAAGCTTAAGAAATAGAACTTTTTCATACTCAGCCCTNCTTATATGTTTCTTAATATTCTTAAAATTAAGCCACTTGCATATTGAATCNAANGANNTTCCAAAAGCTAATACTCAATTACCAAAGGAAATACACGGAATTAAATACCAACCGTTTGATCCAATAGTCGCCCTTAACCATGTCAAAAATGGTAGAAATGTATTTATAGACTATACAGCTGTATGGTGAGCAATCTGTCAAACCAACGAACAGTTTGTTCTACACACAGAAGAAGTGAGCAATAAATTTAAAGAACTTGGAATAGTTACGATGGTTGCTGATTGGTCAAATAAGGACAACTGGATACTTGGAGACTTTCTTTTTGAAATTGGTCAATCAAGCATTCCATCNTACCCAATCATATTAGGATCAAAAAATGGCGAAATACATTTTCTTCCAAATCAACTATCTCCACCAATTCCGCCAAACGTTGCCAAAAATAATTTTATTAGCTCATTAGAAGAAATTATTAAAACTAAATAATGATGCCATATCAAAGTGAATCAAAAAGATTCTTAACATCATTATCTAGTATTGTTCCAGGCAAAGAATTTATGTATTCATTAGACAAATGTTTGGCATTTGATGCCAATTCCCTTTGTTGATAAAATAAACAGTTATCAATATACGGTTTAACCAGATTATAAAACAGATGACCGTTATTAGCAGTTCTTCCAAAATCATTTAAGGCTTGTTTAAATTTTATCTCCGCTGGCTCCCATTTTGATTGCTTTTGTAACGTTACAATATCATTCATTATTACGGCAATACCGAGATCAAATCTGCCAGTTTTATTTTCTGAAATTATTCTTCTACTCATTGATCTCGCATCTTCAGACATTCCAAGTTCATTAAAGATTCCAAGTAGGGCCATTTGACCTTTTGCCTTTAGTCCTTTTTCCCCTTTGAAATTAGATATCCACCTAGACCAAAAACGTCCCATTGTCTTCAAATCGAACTGATTTTCTTTAATCCAGTTATACTCAATATCCCAAGGTTCAATATTTCTGGGCATTAGACTAGATGAATAATGAATCAAGGATTTGAAGCGATCTGTTTTTNGGTTCAACAAGGCCCAAGCTAGAATTGATTTTCCTCTAGAGGTTGATGGATTATCACCACTTGATTGTAAGTAAAATTTCAACTCTGCATTTGTTGTTTTTTCCCATGTCTGAGGATTTAGAGATACGCCAACAGGGTATTTCTCTGATCTCCATTCGCCAACCTTAAGGTCCCACCCACGTATCCCCATAAANACACCAATCCATNCATGNACTCCTGAACCTCCTTGGCCCATAAATAAAATTGATGGAACTCCTTTTGATTTGGATACTTGAGAGGTAAAATAACTTTGATCCATACAAATTCCGCCATTNTTTGATCCAATTTTAATTAATGAATATTTNCCATGTGGCCAATCATAAATCTTTTCATTAATTCGACTCTGATCGTAAGGAATTATTTTATACAATTTACCAAAATCATTTAAGCTTTTAACTTTAACCTGTTGAGCATAGAGGTGCTCATTAATTGAAATAGGNGTATCAACAAGAAAACATAATTCNCTTACTGTTAATCTTCTTAAATNGGTGAGTAGTTTTCCNTTACTTTGAGAATCAATGAAAAAGTTAAACAACCTTAGCGGNGTCATTCCATCTGTTGGTAAATTAGCTTGATCCACATTTTGGTGTGGCCAATTNACNGGAAATTCCACGTCCCAAACTAGTGATAGAGCAATAGCAAGATTAGTAAATTCATTAAATTTCTTAATGTTTTCCCTCTGTAACTCTATCAAGACCTTGACTACCCCATTCCCATAATCTTTAACATGCGAGTACTTAGTAATNAGTTGAGGAATTTGTTTGTTAATTGAAAGTTGAACTATGTNTTTTTGATTTACCTCATCCCCCTGCTCCAATGACTCCAAATAGGGTATAACAAAAGAATTAGCCCAATAAAGGTTTGATACACAGTCAATGAATTCTGGAGAGTTNGTAACAACTCGNATACCTACTGTGNCGACTAGNTTGTTAATTTCGGAAACATTTTGGACAACTTTATTAGTTAAAGATTTANTTGAAATATCTCCACTCCAGAATTTCAACCTCGACGAATCATTCCAATTTAAAANGTTTTGTCCGATACAATTCATATTTGTAAGAAACAAATATGAATAAAATATAATTACATGAATTTTCACNGGGGTATAANAATATTNTTTTTANAATTTANACTTCTACCAAAACTTTTTTNTTAANAATTCAAAAAAATACNCNNNATACCGTTTAGANAGAAGAAAGTTTTTAAAANTTTTATTAATATATAAATATTAACTTAATTCCCTTGCTATAATAAAAAATTAAACCTTATATTTAGGATGTGTTAAGTATTCATGTCTTATGAAAATATAGCTTAACATTTTGAGGGGATACGGGGTGGTGCTAGCTTTTTAAGGTTGAGGTTCCTAGCTAGTGCCACCTCATTNTTTTTTAAATTGGCTCACATTCGAGCCCCTCTTGAAGCCGTGCATCAAGAACATCAATTGCTCCAGAATGCTCTGAAAACAATCCTGTCATAAAAGTTCTAAGCCCTAGATTTTTAAGTTTCGCCTCCTCACAAATCTTATCAACATCACCACCCTTACCAGCATGCCTGCCAGGTGAAATAAAAAGCATGGAGANCACTACATCTNTATTGAAACCCGTGGATCCTAAAATNTTCTCTAGAAGAGGTTTGTTGAAAGAATATTCCTCGCCGTCTCTTGATTCCATTGAACTTGGCTTAACAAACTCNACATCACTTTTTAGAATAACCTCAACTTGTTTAGAAAGAAAATTTCTTACCTCATTAACCTTAATNCTNGGGGTGCCATGATCAACGACAGTTACGGCAGGTCGATTCAATTTGTTTTTTGAAATCTCTAATCTTACAAGCTCAGCAAGTATCTGTGCGACGTCATCATTTTTAACATTATGAAGATCCACTAAAGGTGGAGCAATTTGTAAATCAAATTCAGCACTACTCTTTTTTATTTCCAATACACGCTGAGGCAAATATTCATAAATTGCTGCACTTCTTCCAAAAAACAAAGGGAGTACNAGNAAATTTTTGAAACCTTCAGCTACCCTNTNGGTAATGTANGGTTCAAAAANNTCTGCTTTTGTTCCGTCCAATTTTTCATTTGGAATTTTGTCAGAGTGCAATAAGGATACTGGATTAATTGCTTTGTTGGAATGAACTGATAAATTTTTAGCAACATTACGTAGATTTAATACAGATGCTGCCTTGTATGATCCATTATCAACCAATAGTATATGAGTATCCATTTTAAGTTATTATTGAATTGTAAGTAAAGATGTAGGTAAAACTAATAATAATAAGAGCTCATTCATTAAAAAAACTTCAAAATATTATTATACTAACTGTGTTTTACAGCTTTCTCAAAATACAAAATTTAATCATTTATCTATTTTTATTTACTCACTGTCTAAATGCAGATAACAAAAGANTTGTTATCAATTTATTAGACGATTCGGTTATAAAAATAGATCCNCCAAGCTTAAATTTACATTTCACNCCAACCAAAGGTTTTGAAGCTTTACCTNCATTTGATATCGCATTAAATGANATTTCCGAACTTAAACTATCTTCTAGAAAGACGNAAGATAGCTTGTTGAAATTTAAAAATTCCATAAATAATCTTCGTCATCAAAGTTTTAAAACTCGTGAAAATGCNGCATCTGTTATTCTGAANTTGGGCGATGGTTTCCAGANCATTATAAAAAAAACAATTAACGATTCATTAGATCCAGAAGTACGATGGAGATTGAGAGAAATCGTTAAAATTCTACCTCCTCAAATCAATTCAGGATTTGATAAGTTACGAAGTTCAGGCGGTCAATATTCTGGATACGCTAGTCACTTTGTAGTTAAAGCAAANTATCTTGGAGAGCTTATCTANTTAAACCGTAATGAAATAAAATCTATTGAATCTGAAAANCATCAAGCGCAAGTAACAGTCTTTCACGGATTNAATAAATCCAATCAACCTATATCCGATATAAATATCGATTTCAAAGAATCTCTTCAAGGAGAAATTTTTAAGGAAGGTTATAAAATAAACGATAGCTACAAAAAATATGGACTAAGTTTAAGTACACTAAATTCATACTTAACAGTAACAAATATTGATATCCCTGGAGCCAGCGGGAATTATTCTGCAACAAATTTTAAACCTATCTATGAAGGTGAGATAAGAGGTAGCTTTACTGAAAAAGACTCATATAACCCATCCGGAATAAACTACCTTGGATTACGTCTAGGACTAATTAAACCNGGCAGTGTTATTGTTAAAATATATGACAACAANATGAATCAATTAGCACAAACAACAACAANGTCTTTTAACAATGAATTAGTTAACTTTATTAGCCCTATACCTATATCTCATTTCAGTATCCAACCAATCAAAAGCATTTCACCGACAGTTGCTATAAGTGACCTATGGTTTACAAAACCACAGAAAAAANATCCAATAATTAAAAATGGTGAACCAATGNTAGTAATGAAAAATGGAGACCAGATTAAATGTAAAAAGATAGAATTCATACCTAGCCTTAAAGAAGATGACCCTGATGTCATCATTTCACCGAGAACCAATTTTTCTAATAAACTCAAGATTAANAANGGCATGATCAAATCTTGTGTNTTTTCNACAAAANCTNATACANATAATATCAATTATAAAAAATTCTTTTGGGTATTACTTGAAGATGGAACAAAACTCATAATGCGACAATCAAATGAAAATGAACCGGTAAGTAAATTAAATAGTTTACCAATAAATAAGCTTTCGGTATCGGCAATATGGTCAAGTCGGGAAAAAATGGTCACGGCTCCTAGTAATTTAGGTTTAAAAAAATCTCAAGCCGCAATCTTTATCCGAAAAGATCCAATTTATTTAAATAATTTCTCAATCAATCAGGAATCAGTATCTGGAAATAGAAATGATGGCACAAAGATTACATATCAATTTAGTCGAGTCCCAACAATATGGATAAATGAGCTGCAAGATAAAGACGAAAAAATAACTACAATCAACTTGAAGGATGGCCAAAAAATTAAATGTGGAAAAGAATGCCTACACGAAATTCAATCCCTTAGTGAAAACGGAGTAAAAATTAAATTTGAAAAAAATTACCTAAATATACCAAAGGAGTTAATTCAATCTATTGAATTTTAATTTATTTGATTCCTAATTTTCTCTCAATATCTTTAAATGAAATTTGATACAATGTAGGCCTTCCTCGAGTATCGACATATGGCATATCACAATCTAACAAATTCTCTAAAAGGCTCTGCAATTCATCAAGTGATCTAGAATCAAAGTACCTTGAGGCCATTACCGAGACACTTGAAATAAGGTCCTCAATTGATAAGTCTCTAGCCGCATTTACACCTCCTCCAAACATCCTCGAAACTATCGAAATAAAACATTCTTCGATGTTTGTAGATTCAAAATATGATGGAACCCCATCTAATTTAATCGTATTGACTCCAAATCTTTCA
>PAHQ01000031.1 GCA_002705125.1 Verrucomicrobiales bacterium
GGAATAACTAGTGATAAAATTAATTTGATGAAAAAATTAGGATCTATATCCATATAATTGATTCTTGGAGCAAATGATTAATTTAGTTCTTTCCAAATGTTTTTGGTATCCCCTGTCATTGTATAAATCCCAGAATTGAGCGCCTTCTGTGTGAAAGAAAACGATGGTCAATTCTATCTCATTTCAGGTTTCTCCGTTGTAATGATATCGATGATATCATCAGCGAGATTAAGAGAATAGTGGAAAACTGGCCCCTCCATGAGGTGTGAAATCAGAGAGTTTTCCAAGACATGTTTAAGATAGGATGAGTCCTTATGAAGACATAAAACTTTACCTTCGATTTGTCCACTTTCAGGGACAGCGTAGGACTCATCGGTGAGCTGATGTGAAAGTACTCTAAAAAATCTAATTTCAAGCTTCCTGCTCTCTTCATTAACTACGATTGGGGAACACTCATCAATTTTAGTTTTTTTATCAATTCTGACGTCTTCTTTAGCAGAGGATATAATACCTTCCGCTATACCAATTGTAAGTTGATTTCCATTGATCTTGAAGCTTTCCAGAAACCAAAAATCTGAGTTTTCAAAAATATCAAACACTTACGCTAATAGTTAATTATTTAGTTGTCGGCATTCTCAACAACATTAATCCAAATTGAGCTATCATCCTTTAACATAATTTCAAAATCAATAGCAGTTTTAATTAACTGGAGGAAACTGGATGAAAAATGCTCAATGACAAAGAACTACTGCTTCAATCCATCTCTAATTCTCTTGGGAAAGTCTGTGGTAATAGAGTCTACGCCAAGATCTCTGAAATGCCTTGCTGTCTCAATGTCATTGATGGTCCAGCAATGAAAAGTTAACCTTAATTCTCTAAGATCATTTACAAAATCTAAATCAATCACTTCTTTATTGGCTTGAGTACCAATACCACTAGCTAAAGATTTCTTTAGAGTTTTAAACAATTCGTTTTTATCAGGAACCCATTTTCCTGTTGCTTTATTTTTTTCGTAGGACTCTAAGAAATTAGCTTCGATCTTTGGCCACTTTTTTCGGCATGCCTTGATGACTTGATAGTCAAAAGCAATGAAGCTAATTTGATTTGTGAGCTCAGGTATTTTTTCCAGTCTTGGCACTAGCACTCTGGTCAAAGGCCCCATAATCTCAGGCCCGCATTTGATTTCGATAAAAAATTTTCTTCCCTCCGGCAATGAATCTATAACTTCTTCTAGAGTAGGAATACGAGCACTGGCATATTTCTCATCTTTCCATGACCCCACATCAATACTCTGCAATTCTTGGAGTTTAACTTTTTTCACCAAAAGATTAACTTTTCCTCCACTAACTTTAGAGGTATTCGCATCATGAATTGCAACGATGTGCCCATCATGAGTTAAATGAAAATCCCCCTCAACCCCGTCAGCTCCAAGCTTCCATGCCAGGTTAAATGCCTCCATTGTATTTTCTGGAGCAACACCTGAAGCGCCACGATGCGCAATAATCATCGGAGCCTCCGAGGACGCTAAACCTATAAGACCCAAAAAAACCAAAAGGACTGACATCCAAGGCGATACAAAATTTATTGTTCGCTGATTTAAGTTCGTGTAAATCCCCATAGAAACTGAAACGTTCGAGATATTAGTCGACTATGTCCAGAATCATTTTTGATACATTCAGCTTTATTAAGTCTCCCAAACTTGGATTATTTACAGACTATTTATTCTCTTCCACAAAAAAAGGATTCTCGACACGCACACGTGAAAAGCACAAAATAGTGTCACTAATTTTATAGTTATGAAAAAAATCGCCTCAACACTAATTACACTAATTACACTCTCAGGAATCAGTTTTGCTGATCACCATAGTAAATCACTTTTCAATGGAAAAGACCTCACTGGCTGGCAAGACCGCGACGGTAAAACCTCAAAGTGGGAAGTCGTCAACGGCACTCTTCAAGGTCAAAAGAAAACCGGTGATATATGGAGCAAGGAAAGATTCGGAGACTTCGTTCTATCTCTCGAATTCAAGACAACAGGAAATAGTGGGATTTTCTTTAGAACGGACAATCCCAAGAGCCCCGTTCAAACTGGAATAGAGATTCAAGTAGAGAAGCCTAACGGGCCAACTAAGCATTCCGTAGGAGCAATATATGATCTAGTCGCTCCAAAGAAAAATAATGCAACGAAAGGTTGGAACAAGGTCAAGATTACTGCCAAAGATAATATGATCACTGTAGAAATGAACGGTGAAGTCATTAACGGAATGGACCTTAATAAATGGACAAAACCTAACAAGAATCCGGACGGCTCTAAAAACAAATACAAAACAGCCTTAAAAGACTTCAAGAGAGAAGGCCATATAGGGTTTCAGGACCACGGCCACCTCGTTTCTTATAGAAATATTAAAATCAAAAAACTCTAAATTTATATAGTCTTAGATCTATGGCCCTCGCCCAATTTGGTACGAGTGTAGCATTATCGATTATTTTATCGGTTAGCAATTCCTTTGCTGACGATAAAGAGCTAATACGAATCAATCAGTTACAGCTCATCGGTACTCATAACTCGTACCACATCGCTCTTCCTGAGGAAAATCTAAAGAGGATTGGTCTTATCAACCGTGGACTCAAGGATTCCTTAGAGTACACGCACCGCCCTCTTAATGAACAATTAGAGGAGCTTGGAGTTCGTCACTTTGAGTTGGATATTTTTGCGGACCCAAAGGGAGGTCACTATTCGAGAAAAAAAGCACCCGGTCTTTTAGGTTTAAATGCTCCTGTAATGTTTAGTAAAGAAATGGAGAAGCCAGGATTCAAAGTTCTACATGACTCCGCCGTCGATTATCTGACAACGACGCCAACCCTAGTTTCTGCATTAAATGAGATCAAAAAGTGGTCAATTAATAACCCTACACATGTTCCGGTTTTCATCCTTCTTGAAATGAAAGATAAAAGCCCAGTTCCCCTTGCCAAGAAACCAGTTCAATTTAATCGTGCTCTACTTGAGGGGGTGGAGTCTGAGATACTTAGTGTTTTTAAGAAAGAACAAATTATTACTCCTGACTTAGTCAGAGGAAAATTTAAAACCCTTAGAGAAGCGGTACTGACAAAAGGATGGCCTTCTGTTGATAGCTCCAAAGGAAAGGTCATGTTCGGATTAGATAATGGAGGAACGATTCGTAACATGTATATTGCAAAAAATCCCTCGCTAGAGGGAAGACTCTTATTTGCAAGTGTTGGCGAAAATGATCCAGGAGCCGCCTTCTTTAAGTTAAACAATCCAGTCAGAGCACATGCTCAAATAAAGCGCCTTGTTAAATCAGGGTTCATGGTACGCACCAGAGCTGACTCTGATACACAAGAGGCAAGAAAAAATGAAACGACAAGAAGAGATAAAGCTCTATCTAGTGGGGCTCAATTCGTCAGCACAGACTTTCCAGAGCCAAATAAAAAATTCTCAGACTATTCAGTCTCATTTAAGCAAGGAATAAATTTCAGGATTAATCCTATAAGCAGAAAAAAATAAATGAAAACAATTAATTACTTAACTCTATTCTTAGTAATTTCTATCACTAGCGTTAGGGCAGAAGCACCCAAGTCTCTTGATCCTAATTACAGACTAGATCTCTTTGCTGATAATTCAATGGTCTCAACACCTGTAGGCTGCACAATAGATCATTCAGGAAGACTTCTCGTTATAGAGTCACATACTCATTTCAGACCTGATGGCTATAAAGGGCCAGAAACTGATCGTATCCTCGCCTTCACTGATACGAATGGAAACGGAAAAGCTGACAAAGTTGAAACTTATTACCTCGGAGGCACTCATACAATGTCGATTACCAATGCCGGCAAGCATTCAACTCTCGTTGCAACGAGAGGAGAAATCTACAGATTAGATGACCTGAACAAGGATGGCACTGCTGATTTAAAAACAGAAATTATAAAGCTAGAGACTGAGGGTAATTATCCACACAACGGACTCTGTGGCTTAGTGCTTACATCCGATAATTCAAAACTTTACTTCGGATTCGGTGAAAACCTCGGGAAGGACTATGAAATCGTCAGTCACCTTGATAAAAAAGAAGTTACACGGCTTAAAGGGGGTGGAGAAGGAGGAAATATATACAGCTATAATTTCTCTGACGGGTCTATGAGAAAAATAGCCACTGGCTTCTGGAACCCCTTTGGTATCTGTTTAACCAAGGAAGGAGAGATGTTTGCGGTTGATAATGACCCTGACCAAAGGCCTGAGAACAGGCTACTAAAAATTGTTCCGGGAGGAGATTATGGCTACCAATTCAAATATGGAAGGCCTGGAACTGATCCTTTACAGGCATGGGACGGCGAATTACCAGGAACTTTACCAATGATCTGCGGTACAGGGGAAGCTGCTTGTTCAGTGATTCCATATGGAAATCATTTATGGGTATCAAGCTGGGCATTGGGGCAAATTGAACAATACGAACTAAAGAAAGAAGGTTCTAACTACTCAGCTAAAATGAAAACTATCGTCAAAGGTGACGCCAATTTCAGACCAGTTGATTTTGCTCATTCTAAAGATGGTTCGGTTTTTTTCACAGACTGGGTAAACGCGAGCTACCAATTGCATGGACAAGGAAAGGTCTGGAAACTCACTCCAGTAAAAGGAAGTGTTCCAGAAAAAAGAAATTCAATCAGAACGGAATCCTTATCTGAAAAATTAAATATTAAATCACTAAACAAAATAAAAGATCAGCAATTTGAACTCGCTAACTTTTTTTGGCATTACCAGAACTCTGAGAACAAAATTAATATTGATTGGAAATCTCTATCAGAAAACTCCAAGGTGGCATTACTCACATCCACTAGGTGGCAGGAAGATCTAGATTCCAACCTTATTTCAAAAGCGCTTGAGGACCCCTCTCAAAAAGTTCAGATATCAGCTATAAGAATAATTGCTGATCGTAATATTAAAGAGCATAAGAAAGATCTAGAATTGATACTTACAAAAATTGATGACGGCTCCCAGCTCTCTAAGGTTACAACGTCAGCTTTAAAAAAACTCTGAAAGCAATCTAGTCATTTTCTGACCCTAATCCCTTAAGAGTCGCAACCGTAGCTCCCCAGCCACCGGTTGTTTCATTTCCTAGAGTATAGGAAAGCACTTCATCTTTCATTTTGTCTAGGAGTCTATGCACACCTTCTCTTAGAGTACCCGTACCTTTTCCATGAACTATTCTTATTAAGAGAATGTTCTTTTCTCTACATTCCCTAATATATTCTCTTAAAAGGGAACTCACTTCACTGGGTCGAAAAGCATGCAGATCAATTTCAGGCGTAATAGGTAATGGAATCGGTTCATTGGGTACGTTTTTATCAGACACAGTAAAAAATGGTAAAATAGCCGATTTATTATTTTAGATCAATAGGTTGAGGAACTCCAACAACTCTAGCAACAATCTTGAATTTTTTCAGATAATCAGATTCTACAAACTTTCTAGCACTTTCGATATCCTCATTGAAAATGAGGACTGCTACATTGTTATGATTTTCTAAACCCTAAAAAGTTGAACTTTTTTATACCCCTCTCTTAGTAAACATCAGAGTGTGCATCATACACTTGCTTCCAAATATCGAAATCCTCGACTCAGTTCTATAAGCGTTTACCACATGAAAACATTTATCCATCTAGCGCTTCAAGAATCTGAAAATGAAACTTGAATATTATTTCAATTCTGGAATTTCTACCACTATTTACACTCAGTAGAATTCAGAATACGACTACAGAACACAAGATTTACAAAAATTAAAAGCGCTTAAAACCCCTGATATTTTCACTTATCACAAAATTGTTTAATTTTTTTGCTAAGATATGAGGAAGTCGAGGAGTTATATTAGTAACTGCATGTGCAAGCATGCGGGACTTGCTGAGACCAGTCGTCCCCTTCCTTCAAGTGGGGTTATAATATTAAAGGAAGAGGGACGACTCCTCTCGGGCAAAAAGCCCGGCTGAGGTAATTATATAAATTCTTTTTTCTTAAACTTAGTCTGTTTCTTTTATAGATTTTAAAACTTCACCTTCATTAGGAAATCGATCTGTATCCTTCTTGGAAAAAATAAGAGATCCATTAAGAGTTACCTCAAATACGCCACCACTACCTTCAACGGTTTCAACATTCGCTTCTGTTAATCTTTTCTTAAGTTCATCCGCCAAACTGACGGCTTGAGGTTTATAATTTCAAACTCCTCAGTAAAGAATCGATATATCCATATTCTATTAAACTTCTAAATACTTTTATGTATCACTAATATTATATGCTTATTATCAAGTCAAGTCGCTTGAGTAGCTCAAGAGTTTTTTCTTCTAATTTTTATCAATCCAAACACTCAATGTTTGAGGGGAAGTCGTTATTGTAAGGCTTGGAGCCGTAAAAATTTTATCTGAGCCAATTTTTATCTTTCCTTTTGACTCTCCAAAACTCCAGTTGATAAAATCACCTTCATTGAATTCAAATTGCTGCAACCTTCTCAAAGAAACATCAGCAGTAGCTTTTTTGGGAATATCAAATTTTGTTTTGATGTCGTCAGCTGAATTTAAATACAAGGAGACGTTAAATAATTTTTTTTCATCATTCATTAATTCCCATCTAAAGAATGCATTCACTTGACCTGATTTTTCATCTGATAAATTTTTAGGCCATGGTAAATCATTGTTGGACGAAGCATTTGTGAATACTGGGTAAGCCTCATTTTTCTTAATGCTCAACCAATCAAAAGAATTAATAAGATCATTAACCTGTAGAATTCTTTCATGATTATTAGCATGACCAAAAGACCCCCAATAAAAATAAAGTGGGTACTTTCTATCATTCATCGCCTTAACAAAACGGTCATGACCAAATGACCAACCATCGTTCTGCCCTGAGTAATCCAATGTGATTGGAGGGTCAGGGAGGTTTAGTTTTTTTGCAGCTGCATGATCAGAAAAAGCCATCCTCTGATCCGCGTGATCAATGCCCGCAGGAACGTTAGCCTTGATCGCTGCAAAAACATTACCGTGCCTCAATCCAATCCCAAGGGCACCGCTTCCTCCCATAGAGTTACCTGACAAATAAACTCTATTCGAATCAATCTCATATTTTTTAATAACCCACTTTATTGTATCTATTACACGGCGCTCNACTGGACGAGTTTCTATACCCGAATTTTTTTTCNTNAAANTAGCATCTTTAGCGTGCATTCCACCCCACCACCAATCTCCTTTGTTNGCTCTACAATCGACGTAAAGGGCATAGAAATTTGAGGGCGAGTGGTANATATCATGATTCCCTACTTGTTTTGTNCACTCAACTGCTGAAAAAACATCATGACCTGCAGAATGTAAAACGACGTATANAGGAGCAATTTTTTTTGNTTTTTCAGGGTGAATTACTATAAATGNGTCAGTCTGCGGCGCCTCGTATCCCCATTCTTTTTTTATTCCATGTTCGAAGACCTCTAGCTTTCTGTCACTATTTATGAGCCCTTCTTTCTTTTCAGGAANCAGAACAGGGTTCCATTTTTTATNNTCTGCATAACNCGATATCGCAATTGCCCAAATAATAAATAAAANCCGTNTCATGCCCGATGTTAACACCAAAGAATCTGTATTAACAAGCGTGCTGAACGTTTAGAATTATTTTTCCTAATTATAAAAAACTATGTTAAGTTTATATAATGGAAAATCTAGAGAGCAAAAATTCTTCAAAAATGATCATGGGTTTTGTCATTGGTCTATTGGCCGGAGTCCTTGGCGTTTTATTCGCACAATACACTTTNAAGGAGANNAATGAAGATCAAGTGGTTTCGACTNTTCAAAANTCTACGAACGGAATNACGAATTCAGGTCCATCAACTACGACCTCGCGATTATCTATTGCTAACTCAAGTCCACGAAAAGNCTCATCGTCTATAAAATCTGATAAAGATGAAGAAGATGAAAAAGATGACGATAAAGAAAAAGGTAAGGAAATTTGGGAAACCATTATGGCACTTGGTGAAGACAAACAAAAAGAAGAAGTNAGTGACGAAGTCGATAAAATGGCAGAAAGATTTAATCTCACAGCCAGCCAGAAAAGTAGACTACAGGAACTTCTAGAAGCAAAAGCGAAAACTCAATCGGAAGCCGGCTTGAAGTTATTTACAGGAAAGGCCTCAATAGCNGACCTNATTGCATCAGATGAAGATAACTATTCAGAAATAGATAAGGCGATGCAGGAACTTCTCTCAGGAGATCAACTGGCAGAATATGAGACCTATACCGAAGAACGTGAAATTGAGAGAATCGAAAAAAAGACCAATGAGGATCTTGGAGGNTTAAGGGAAATAGCTGGAATCACTGAGGNGCAAATTGATCAGGCCCGTGACTTTTTTATTGAGATAAATGCCTCTGAAAAGCCAGGTTCTATGGACATGACAAATATTACTAGAGATCAATTCATGGGAGTCATTGATGACGCTCTGGACAAAAGGATTAGTGGCGTAGCCGAGTTCTTAAACGATGATCAAGTCACTAGTTACCGCAAACAAGTCGATGGCTTCAGGAAAATGATTTCAGCATTTGTCCCTGATACAGAAGAGTAGTTATTATNGTCTCAATTAGTGAGGTTTTGTCTAGCGGAGTCTAATACTAGAAATGCAGCTTTTTGACTTTTATTCAACTTACCATTAAGCGAGATCTCGTTCCCAGGGTTGGTAGAACTAACCTNCACAAATTTCCCATCGTTATATAATTTATATTTCTGATCTCTCACCCACCACTTTCCTTTACGTTCACTGTATGCCCAAGATTTTTTAGAATCTTTCCCATCAAAAATGGGTAGAAAACTAATACCATCAATATTTTTATTCATTTTCAACCCCGCAACTTCACTAAATGTTGCATGAAAATCAGCCATATCGATTAGAGCATCAGTCTTTTTCCCTGAACTGACAACAGAAGGCCAATTGATTATCATTGGGACTCGAGTCCCTGTGTCATCTAGCTTGCCTTTACCACCTTGAATTTTTCTTCCATTTAAATTTGAGAATATTGGCTCTTTAATCAGTTTTTTTCCTTTGGGATAAGAAATAAACCTTGAGGGCGTTCCATTATCAGCAACAAAAATCAGTAAGGTATTCTCGCGTATCTTGTTCTTGTCTAAAAATGAAACGAGTAAACCAACTTGGCGATCCATCTCAGCGACCATTTCCTTATAATTTAAATACTTACCACTTGGTGACACTGGAACGGGCTCTTTTAAATCATCAGTAACGTCATGACATAGTGCCATTGAATAAAAAGCAAAGAAAGGTTTCTCTTCTTTCAGTGACTTAGACATGAACGACTCAAGGAACTCACGATAAATATCAGGACCAAATTTATTTTTTGTACCCGTTCTAACTGAACCATTTTCATAAATCATTGGATCATGATACCTTGGGCCTTCGTGCCAACCGAAAACACAATAGTCGTCGAAGCCCATGCGAAAAGGTTGCTTAGGATCATCTTTAAGTAGCGTCAATTGCCACTTACCCGAGACAGCTGTTCTATAGCCTCCTCCTTTAAGGGCTTGCGCTATAGTTTTCTTTTCCAAACCCTTTGGAAAGTCTCCCCATCGAGGGCTACCGACATTCTTTGGATAACTACCAGTCAGGAGAGCAATCCTTGTTGGATGACAGACTGGCATGCTGTAGCAATGCATCGCCTGAATACCATTTTTAGCAAGCCCATCTAATTTGGGAGTTGAGTAAGATTCACCGCCATAACAACCTAAACCCTCATAACCAACATCGTCAGCAAGGATAAACAGAATATTCGTTTTCTTTTCGTCCCCTTTAATGAGGGATAGAAAAAATATAAAACTTAAAAGTATTTGGGATAGCAATCTCATGAAACTCAGCAAAATTTAAAATTTTAATACACTGAGACAATAACACTATCTACAATAATTCTTACAAATAAAATGTCAGATTGAGAAATATTTTTATTCAATCTGACTAGAGCCAACCACTCCATCATTTGGTGCCGTAGTAAAAGCATTATGACTCGATCCCTTGACACCAAAATTCGATAAAATTGGAATAATTGTGAAAAATTTTGGGAGTTTATTTTTTGAAAACCCTTTTCTAGAAGATGGCCTGACAGGAATCTTAGCTACCAATATATGGTGAGGAAGGGTAGAAATAAGATAGAACCCAATAGACGCATATGCCAAAGACGGCACAATGGGAGCTTTAATGAAAACTGACCACAAGACTACAACTATATAAGCAGGAACACTCAAACATGCCGCATCTAAATGAAGTCTTAAGACATCTTTAAAAGTAGCCGTGTTATCGAAATTTTTCTGCTTGAAGCGCGACAGTCTAAACATGTGTTTAGTAGAATGTATTGCCAAAAAATATCCACCAATTGCAATTAATGGTGGTANATAGACAAACCAAAAAAANCATAAAATTGATTCAAACAGAAACGCAATTACCAAACCTGAAGACCAATTGATCTTATTTTTTAAAGAGTCATAAATTGCAATTACAAAAGTGGCGGCAATGAGTACAAATCCAAAAGAAGTGATGACATTGTTAATTGTGGAATTGAATGATACTTGGCTGAGGTAATAAAAAGGTTCCCAGGTCTGCTGAGTGAAAAATATTGAGGGTAGAGCAACCACAAAAGAACCTCTAAACCATGCCCAGGATTTTGGAATGCACGAAGTATTTCCAAAACATTCAATAGCGTGCACCCGATCAGCCTCTCCAAAGTGTATGGCTGTTAATACCAAGAATAATAACGTGGTTAATACAGGAAAAAAATAAAACAAACCAAAGGTGAAAACCATTAGTGAAATGTACCATCCAAATTTGTTCCAGCCTTTAGCCTTAAATTCTCCAGTCTGTGACCACCTTTGAACGTGAAGATCTAAACTCCCATGTGCCATCCCCATAAATGCTAATGAAATGACCCAAACCCATGGAGTAAAAATTACGGCGGATGAGAACGAGACGTACGCAACCCAAACAAAAAATAAAAATAATAATGGAATAAAAAAAGTTAGCGCCCCGTTTGCACGGGGCGCTTTGTTAGAATTATTTTCCAACTCAACCACTTACTCAGCGGTAGGTATTGTTCCTTCAGCTTCAAACTTTGTAAGCATTTGTGCAGCAATCACACAAGCCACACCGAAACCTACTTTGTTGATTACGTCGGCTATATTGTAAGCGATTTCTCTGAAACTTTCATTACTTGAAAGCGCAAGTAGAAAACCAATAGGATAAATTATCCATCCAATAGCGATGAACTTTTTCATTACACCAAGTTGACCTTGGAAAGACTCGGGTAAATGAGAAGCAGCGCTCGTTACTTGACCATAAAGTTGTTTTACAATCAGCACCCAAAAGATACATGAAACAATGTAAAAACTCCACCAAACACCTCCACCAAGAGGACTTGTTTCGGCAATCCANGCGAAAACTAGCATTCCAAGGGAAAGGGCACCCAAATTCCAAAATAAACCTTTACTTTTTTTGCCAAGTGCTAGAAGAAGCGGAAACTCAAGAACCATCAAAGGAACAGTTATAAGCCAGTCTATGTACCTGTAAGCGGTAGGAAAGGCCGACAACTCACCTACAACAGCCTTACCATCTACGAATGTGATAGCGTTGGCCAATGACTCGGCGTAAATTGATGCCATTCTATAATAATGAAAACATGCAACTGCGCAGATGATACCCGCAACGATTGCAACTTTTTTGTACTTATCAGAAAGAGTCCCTTGCAGCATCCATAAATAGATNGCACCGGCTCCCATCCCAACAATACCCAACCAGAAGAGGTACAGCGTGATACCCTCTGTAGAAAGGCCCGCTTGAAGAGCCTTGAATGTAGAAGAAGAAGTTTCGTTCATGAACCAAATAACGAGACCATTCTTGTTTTGGATTTGAAATGTTTTAAGTNNACGAAGAAATAAAATTAATCCGGAAAATTTGAATCTAGCGCCCCCNAAAAAGCGTTGNAAGCGCCTGATTGCTGATTGAATAACGCTCTATTACATCTACTAACAGTGATACAATAAGCTATCTCAATGAAAAATATTTTTCCGATGAGCTAAAAACTTCTTCACTAAATCCAAGTGCACTTTTTAACTTCACATCCCTGTCCCATGGGTTTTTAGTTCTGTGAATATCCCACATTTGTTTGAATGTTAGGTTCATAAAGTACTGTAATGGAGTGACCAAAAGAGTATTAATTAAGGGGTAATCAGTACCATATAGCAGGCGTCCAGACAGTCGCTTATCAGTAATCACTTTCCTTAAATTTTTTCTCTTATTCACTTGTGTTAAAGAAGAAATATCAGCGACAAGATTAGGGAATTCTTCCAACATACCAAGTAGCCTATCAATATTTTCATAGCCAGCAGACTTACCNGAACTCGCAACATGGGCCGCGATTACTTTAACACCAAGCTGCAGGGGTAAGGTTAACAGCACTGGATCACCNAGCTTATCNTTAGTTTTTGTAAAAGATTCTTCATCTCCTGTGTGAACTAATAGNGGCAGATCAAGATCTATGAGTCTTTTATAATAAGGTATATAACGCTCATTAGAGGGATCAATTTCCTGAATATTTGGCAACCATTTTACAAGAACAGCACCATTTTCTTTTGACCAATTTAATTCGTTTAATGAGTCCGGTCTATTCGGATGAATACTCGCACCGAAATATAGTTCGGGATAACTTTTAACTTGTTCAGCAACATATTCATTGGGCACATAAAGCTCCATCATATCTTCGATGATATCACCACTATCGTCTCGAGGCGCATCAAGAGCTAGGAGCACTGCACCATCCACGTATTCAGAATCTCGAATTGAATCAACAATCTTGTGAACAAGGATATGGTCGCCATAATCATGAACTTCATCTTCACTACTTCCAAAAGTTTTTAAGTACACATCAAACTTCCAACTATTTCTTAAATCATTGGAAATTAATGCTCCACTACCGCCNGAACCAATCCCTGCAGTATGACAATGCATATCAATTATTCCTTTAGGAGGATCCTCAACATTTTTACTAAATGGCCCNNAAAAAAATATGAGGCGCAAAACAAGAAGGGCTGTAACAGACCAAAGGATAATAAAGAAAATTAGCATCAGTTAAAAGATTTGAGGTTCAGGGGTTTCATCTTTGCCTTCAAGAAAGTCAAAATCACAGCCCTTATCCGCTTGAGTCACATGATCGAGATAAAGCCTTGTGTAGCCTCTAGCATAAGGATTTTTTCTTTTACTTAACNCTTCAATACGTTTTTCAATTTCCTCCTCAGCAAGTTCCAAATTAATGGTNCTAGATTCAACATCAAGGGTGATTATATCTCCATCCTGAACGGCAGCCAAAGGCCCACCCGCCGCAGACTCAGGAGCAACATGAAGAACACANGTTCCATAACTGGTTCCAGACATCCTGGCGTCGGAAACTCTCACCATGTCACGAACACCTTCCTTGAGAAGCTTTTTAGGAATTGGCAACATCCCCCATTCAGGCATCCCTGGTGCGCCTATAGGGCCCGCATTTTTTAGAACAAGAACAGAATCTTTGGTAACTGGTAAATCGGGATCATCGATGCGCTCAGAAAGCTCCTTATAATTATCAAATACAATGGCAGGGCCAGAATGTTTGAGGAGTGAGGGGTCGGCTGCAGAATGCTTAATAACGGCACCTTTTGGCGCNAGGTTACCTCCAAGAACCGTTGTCCCGCCATCAGGAGCAATTGGATCCTCAATGGTTCTAATCACTTCATTATTATGAACCTGTGAATTGACTACATTTTCTGCGAGAGTTTTGCCATTCACTGTAGGNAAATCCATATGTAAAATAGACTCCATCCTNTTTAAAACAGCNGGCAGACCTCCAGCAAAATAAAAATCTTCCATAAGAAATTTTCCTGATGGCCTAAGATCAGTAATGAGCGGGGTCTTTCTTGAGATCTCATCAAAATCACTTAAAGATAATTCAACTCCAGCCCGGCCCGCCATGGCCAGCAAGTGAACTATGGCATTCGTGGATCCGCCGATTGCCATATCTACTGCAATTGCATTCTCAAAAGATTTTCGTGTCGCTAGATCTGATGGCTTAGGTCCATCCCATGCGTTATTGACAGCCAGCCGGCCAGCCTCTGCTGCAAGTCTCTGATGATTTGAGTCCATCGCCGGTACGGATGAAGCGCCAGGAATTGAAAATCCCAAAACTTCAGCCATGGCAGTCATCGTTGAAGCAGTTCCCATTGTCATACAATGACCAGGCGACCTCGCGATTCCTCCTTCAATCTCTTTCCATTCTTCTTCTGACAGGTTTCCTGCTCTTCTCTCATCCCAGTATCCCCAAACATCAGACCCTGATCCTAANACTTGTCCTCTCCANTTACCNTTNATCATGGGACCNGAAGGNACATAGATNGCAGGAACCCCAGCNGATATGGCTCCCATTATCAGTGCGGGCGTTGACTTATCACATCCCCCCAAGAGAACAGCACAGTCCACTGGATTTGCACGGATCATCTCTTCAGCTTCCATCGCCAAAAAATTTCGATAAATCATTGATGTCGGCTTTGTCAGAGTCTCACCGCATGACATCACAGGAATCTCCATCGGAAGCCCTCCCCCCTGAAGAACACCTCGTTTAATAGACTCAACAGTCGATTTAAAATGCATATGACAGGAATTAAGATCCGTCCATGTATTGAGGATCCCAATAACTGGTTTCCCATGAAAATCCCCATCTCCTAAGCCAGACTGCCGTGCCCGTGAACGATGGCCAAAGGCCCTGAGGGAATCAGGACCATACCATCGGTACGATCTTAGTGTAGCGGGGTCACGTTCAGACATTACTATACATAATCGACCATCATAATCTGATTGGTCAATGACTGGGATTAATTTTTATTGAAAGGGCAGAATTAAGGACGCTAATACTGTCACAATTAGTCCAAACAAACCCATCATAGACATCATTGGAGTCACTGTCTTGAGCGTTTGAGCCTCCTGCATCCCTGACATTTTAGTGACGACCCAAAATCCGGAGTCATTCATCCAGGGAATTGGTTTAGAACCACAACCAACAGCTAGGGCTAAATAAACTGGGTGAAAAGCTAAATCCTGAGAAGCGAACGCAGCCGCTACCGGGGCTGCCGTAATCATTGCGACTGTCGCCGAGCCTTGAGCTGTGCGAACGAGAGCTGTAATAAGAAAACAAACTGGCAAGGCTAATGCTTGGCTCCCTTCAATTGAACCGATCGATGTTGCTATATCCGTTTGTTTAAGAACACCACCAAAAGCGGCTCCGGCCGCAGTAATAATCACAATCACGGCTCCGGAAGAAAACGCGTCAGAAGATGAATTTTTTAATCTTTCCTTATCCCCCGAACAGCTTCTATAGAGAACAAAGAAAGCAACCATTGCAGAAATACCTAGAGCAAGATTCTTGTCGCCGAGAACCTTCAAAATTTCAAACCCCTCGAGCTTAAATATTCCGTGAAGTGTTCCACCTGTTACGAGAAGAACGGGAAGAATGACAGGAAGAAAAGACATAAACGTCGAGGGCATGTAACCTTCGTCAGAAAGCCTGTCATCAGGCAAATCAGGTGGAGATAATTTAAATTTTTTGGAGGCCCACTTAGCATAAAAATAACCAAAGGTTACTGTAAAAATACCAATACCTAGTCCGCCAATCATCATGGCTCCAATATCAACTCCTATTTCCTCAGCAACGAGGAGTGGGCCTGGCGTTGGAGGAACTAGTGAGTGGGCCATAGTCCCTCCAGCCACTATACATAAAACATACAAAAGGTAATTACCTCCAGTCCTATGTGCCATCGCAACAGCTATCGGTATCAGAAGATAAAAAACCGTATCAAAGAAGACAGGGACAGCGAGTATAAATCCTGAACAAAGAAAGGCCAGCCCAACTCTTTTTTCACCAAAGAGTGAAATGATAACCATCACTACTTTTGATGCAGCTCCAGACTCAAGCATGCATTTACCAATGAGAGCGGCGAAAGCAATGATGAGACCAACCTTCGCACAACCTCCTCCAAATTCTTGGACGACTCTTTTCATCGGTGAAACCTTAGCAAAGTCATCCTTGAACTGCTTCGCACTAGAATCAGTCATCTTTCCTCGATCCTTTTGAGATTGAGTATAATTCTCAGCATAGCTTTTAAGAGACTTTTCTGGAGTCGAAAAAGATACCACAGTGGCTGCTATGATCAGTGCCAGAAAAGGGTGGACTTTGAGCCAAATCACAAGAGAAAGCACAATTGCCATGCCAAGACCGAGAAGTAAGAAGGGTGTCATATATGAGAGAGGAAACCCGATGATAGGTTCTACCCGATCAGCTGGTCAATAACTTCTCCACCCGTTTGAGAGAGTTGTTTAAATCTTCCGCCATGAAAATAGGTGAGCTTGTTATCATCTAGGCCCATGAGGCGAAGCATTGTCACGTGTAAATCTCTAATAGGATGGACGACATCGACTGCCTTATCACCTATTTCATCAGTACCACCTATGACCGATCCCTTATTTACACCTCCTCCAGCCATCCATAATGCCATCGCATTTTTGTTATGATCTCGACCTAAACGCTCGCCACCACCTCTCTTGCCATTATCAGGAGTCCTCCCAAACTCTCCACCCCAAACGACTAAAGTTTCATCAAGCAAACCTCTCTCCTTTAAATCTTTTAGCAATGCAGCGATCGGCTTATCAACAGAACGTATGCGTTCTGCATGGGAGCGTTTAATATAATCATGAGAATCCCAGCCTGCTGTGTAGACCTGAACAAAACGTACGCCACGCTCGATGAGTCTTCTAGCCAGAAGTAATCGCCTGCCAAACTCTTCAGTTCTCTTATTATTCAAACCATAATCTTCCTGGGTCGATTGATTCTCTTTGCCTATATCAAGTATGCCCGGAACCTCCATCTGCATACGATATGCCAATTCATAACTCTCCATTCGAGCCGATAAATCATTATGCTGAAGGTGACGCTCTGAATGCAAAGCGTTCAACCCTCCAAGCAAATTTAAATGATTTCGTTGGCCTTCTCGTGTAACTCCCTTAGGAGGATGAAGGTCTAGGATTGGTGAACCTTTGGCGCGGAGAGTTGTTCCTTGGTAGTGAGGCGGCAAGTACCCGTTCGACCAATTCGCCGCTCCTCCTTGAGGATAGGCCACTTCAGGTAAAACAACATAACCAGGTAGGTTCTGATTTTCCGACCCTAAACCATAAGTGACCCATGAACCTATAGCCGGATCACCTCCGAACCGGTTCCCTGTATTCATATGATAATTCGCCGTCGGATGATTGATTGACTCAGCTTGGCACCCCCTGTAAACACACAACTCATCGGCAACGCCAGATAGATGCTCCCACTGGTCACACATTTCAATACCGCTCTGTCCGGCCTTAATAAAATCAAAAGGACTCTGCACGTAATACCTCTCTCCCGAACCCATCGCCGACAAGAACTTACTCTGGCGCTGGAATTTTTTGAGGTGCAAGTCTTTAAGCTTTGGCTTGGGATCAAAGGTGTCGATATGACTGGGGCCGCCGGCCATATAAAGAAAAATACAGCGCTTAGCCTTTGCTTTTGGATAATGAGCTACCTTGGGCACTAGAGGTCCACCAGTCTCCTCCGCATGCAACATTGAATGAAATGCCAAAGCACCTAAACCTCCATTAACTCCATATAAAAATTCTCTGCGAAGCATCTTTTAATAAACGTATACGAATTCGTTTGAGTTAAACAAAACTAGGCACAGGTCTCCCATGGCTAGCGTGCCATGACCAACGTCCCACGGCTTAAGATCAGGCACATAATTGCCTCCAGCATAAACATCCAAGTCCTCAACCCACCAAAAAGCTAAACCAGTCATCTCCTCGACCATCTGGCGAACTACGTACTTCGGCATCGTAACTTTCTCCTGGATGTTTACCTGATGCTGCTTCTTGAAAACTTCAAGGTTCTTTAAACATAATTTTAATTCATTATTATTGGGCAAACGCTGATAAGTTAGCTGGAAGGCTAGCTTAATCTGTTTTGTTAAATCATTTGGTCTTTCCTTTTCAAGTCTCGCCGCAAAGGCCAACGCACGTGATCGAATGATTGGACTATTAAGCATTGTAAATGCCTGTGGGGCAATGGTTGCATTCTCTCTCTGCTCACACGAAATATCAGGACCAGGCTTATTAAAAACCTCTAACATTGGATCCCCTAAAGTCCTAATTCGCTCAGCGTAAAGCGTCCGACGGTTTCGCTGAGAGGGAAGAGGGTCTGCCTGATAAGCAGGCCCAACAGAACCCATGATATGTCGTGGCTGCATGGCTACCTCTTCATTAATCTCAGGATGACTAGGAATTCCTCCTATGGCAGGATTAAGTTCACCTGACACCAATAGCATAGAATCTCGTAATTCTTCAGCCGTTAAACGGCGAGGCTTGAAAACAGAATAACTCGTGCCAAGAGAATCGAGCTTTGCCAGAGCCTGTGGATCTACAGGAACCGTAGAACGTTGATACACAGCTGAACTTAAAATAATTCGATGCAGTTCTTTAAATGACCATCCCTCTTTAATGAATCTCTGAGCTAACCAGTCAAGAAGTTTTGGGTGTGTAGGTTTTTTTCCAGTCGCACCAAAGTTATTGGGGTTTCCTGCCAAGGCTTGGCCAAAATGCCATTGCCAAACACGGTTCACAATGACCCGAGCAGTGAGGGGATTATCTTTTGAAGCAATCCAATCTGCTAGTTCTTTGCGCCGACCATTCGCATCATTAGTCACTGAAGAACCTTTCTCAGAACCAGAAAATAAACTCAAAAAACCTGGCTCGACTTCAATTTCAGGAGACTCTATGGACCCACCTTTAAGGATATGAATTTGATCCGGCTTACNATTCGAAACGGAAAACACAACGGGCTTGGCTCGCTTGAGTTGATAGTTGAGCTGTTGGCGTCTTTTATTCTTCACCTTAGAATGACCCGCTTTCTCCGACTCAAGGTCAAAATCAATGACGGGCCGATCCTCTTCAGGGAGAGTCTTTATACTTTTGATACCCTCGCTTTTAATTAAACTCTGATACCGTTCTTGGTCTTGGCGAATCCCTTTTTTATTTTCATATTTCTGCCATGGAAGGTGACGCTCATTAAATGAAACCGGAGCAAAAATTGCCTGCATTCTATAATAATCTTTAGTCGGTATAGGATCAAACTTGTGATCATGGCATTTAGCACATTTAAGCTCATTGGCTAAAAAGGTTACACCAACTGAGTTCACCACATCATCAAGGTACTGCTGACGGGTGACTGCCTCAACACTCATTGCGGTATGCTCCCATGGTCCCATCCTTAAAAATCCTGTCGCAATGAGATTATCAGGGGAATTTTCATCAATTTCATCACCTGCTATCTGCTCCTTAACGAACTGGTCATAAGGCTTATCATTATTAAAAGAGCGAACCACGTAATCTCTGTAACGCCACGCATGTGGTCTAGGATAGTCATTGGAAAAGCCTGCCGAATCCGCATACCTAACAACGTCTAACCAATGCCTTGCCATTTGCTCACCGTAATGAGGTGAATCCAAAAGCCTGTTAATGAGTTCGGACCACGCCTTAGCTGAATCTTTTTCCCACGAAATCTTAAATTCTTTTATCTCAGTAGGGGTTGGAGGCAAACCTGTTAGCCCAAAGGTCACTCGACGAATTAGTGTCACAGGCTCTGCCTGAGGACTGATTGGCAAACCCTCGGGTAAACTTCTCTCAATTAAATAATCTATGGGATTTACTTCATTGGGCACTTCAACATTCGCTAAGCTTTGGTAAGCCCAAAGCTTATCTGCTTCATATTTTCTATTATTCCAAATGGTATCTAGTCCGCCACTCGTTTTAACTCTGATTCCACCTCCTTGATCCCAAGGGTCTGGCGATTCAAGAATTTGAGCCATTCTATTGTCACTTGGCCAAGCGGCTCCACCATTAATCCAATCCCTAACGTAACCAATTTGAACTTCGTTTAACCTATCATTTTCTTTAGGCGGCATCGCTGACCAGTCATCTTCATGTAAACGGGTAATGGCAAGGTATAAGGGACTCTTAGATGCGTTACCAACAACGATGGAGGGGGCACCACTTTCTCCACCTCGAATCAAACCCTCAAGTGAACGCATATCTAAATCCCCTTTAATCTTTTTATTTGGCCCTTCCCCATGGCAAGCCATGCACTTCGCTTTGAATAGAGGTTTAATCTTATGAGCAAAAAGAATCTCAGAAATAGCCTCATCCGATTGGGCCTTTAATATACCCATTAAAAAAAGACTGATAGTTAGCAGCGGCCACCTCACGCATAAATTATAAAGACAATGAATTAATGTCGCAAGTTAACTTAATAGAATCCAATATGACGTGAAAATAGGATTTTATTTTTTGGGANCTTTTTCGTGAGTTCCTAAAAAGTCCAATCCAGCCAACCTTTTTCAAAAAGGATTTTTAAGACAATGGCGAGAATAACTGGAAAAATAATGAACATTGATAACCAAATGGCTCTATCTGCCTGTTTTCTTTTTTTTTCTCCCATCTTACCCATCGAAGCGTTGTGAGAATTTTTNAAAAAACGCTTCCAGAATTTTAGGGAACTCATACACTTACATTAACAGTCATAGCCATCACATGAAAACCTCTTTCTCGTAGATTGTATCATTAAATACACGTCCNTCNTNAGCAGCCTCTCTCATGACTTCTTCNGCTTGAGAATTTTGCCTATATANGACTTCTCCCGGACTAACAAGGTCATTCCAGTTCTTNTGAAAAATAAGAGCCAGTTCTTTTTTTGTGGCTAAAGCTTTTGGTACAGCATGAAGCCTCACCACTTCAAACCGACTCTTCATCTTCAAGGTTTTTGATATAATGAAATCAGACAAAAATTTAGGTAATTTATTCTCAACCCATGTTCCCTGATATCGACTCTCCTCGTATCGGTAATCGACTCCCCTTTCAATGAGGTAACGAGCTTCAGACAAAGGACCAAACACTTGAGCCAAAGATTCTGCCAATAGTGCTGAACTCTTTTCATCAGCCTTCTCAAGAAAAACACGAATGTATCCGCCGTTCCTTGCACTTACATGCATTTTATTTACGAGATCATGGGTCGTTCCTGAAATCATTTCGGCATGCACTAAAGATCGAATAATTGCCGTTGCTACAGCCTCAGTGAGCGTCGAATCCGTCCATGCAGCAAAGCCTACTTTACCAGGAGGAAATTCTCCCCCTGTAGCACCACGAGTAGATTTAATTTCTACAGATTTAATAGGTTCCGGGTGATACGGTTGACCAATTTTCCACAAATCATAAAAGTGAGGCCTTTTCCCTACTCTCTCTAACATATCCTGGTTGAGATTGACCATATTTTCTTCCACATCATCAATGCGCATTCCCCTAAAAGAAGCATGAACGTGACCGACTCCTTTCTCAATGGCCCCATCATCAGTGACCCCGTAGAGCTTTTGATGCTTATTTTTAAATCGCTTGTAGTCATCCATTCCTTTGGCGAACTCAGGCGCGATACAGACAACGTCCCAATTATTGGCAATCTTTTGAGGAACCTCAGCATCAAGCCTAAAAGATCGACCCCGCAATTGATTAACGGACATGGAAGTGGTCACAGAAGTTAAATCAATAAGCACGTTAATTTTATTAGCGTCCCAACCCTCTCCCAAGAGTCCACGAGTTCCTACTAAGCATCGAGTAACACCCTTTTGGAAAAGGTCCGTGAACATTTGAACGTACACCCTAGGAGACCAGTCACTTCCCTTACCGCTAAGAACATGGAACCCTGAATCTTCCGCCCACTCAAATTGGACCTCCTTATTATTTTCTTTCAACCATTTTTGGCACTCAGACTCTAACAAGGGTTTCAAGTCGTCGTCTATTAGGACTGTAGAACCTGTGAGAAGAATAGGGTCAAGAGCATCAGTTTCCTCATCTGTTAAGAGTTCTCTAAAAGCTGCAATAGCGCCTCCAGCTTCTTCATCCAACAGATGGCTAATTTCACTAGTTACAGCAGAAGTTTTTTCGTAATCACAAATAACCACAGACCGGATCGAATCTCCTANAACCTCTTTCTCTTTCTTCAAAATTTCNAATAGTGCCTTGGCCTTTGAATTNGAATACATAAGGACNCTTGAAACCGGGGAAGCACAAAGTTGGTGACCTGTTTCAGTGATCTGAACTCCTAGGATTCTNAANCGACTAATAACCTCTTCGGCAGTGGCATGGTGATCTTTATTATCCGANCCTCTCAAAGCGTGCCGTACGTACCATGAAATGACAGGCACGACAGANTCCATATCAAGNACTTGATCGACGCCTTCCTGATCAGNATTGGTCNCAGAAAATTCAGGTATACCAGGTGGCAATTCCCTGCCAATCGNATGCATGAAATATCTTGCAGACCATGCAAATTTTGAACCTCGTTTTTCAAAGTCAAGCCAACTGCTTGCCGTGCCTATTGGTAGTTCCAAGGTTGCTAGGATCCTCTCGACATAATCATCCAAGGCTTCCCTCANTGGCTTTCCNTCATCATTTTTTGGAGGATTACATAGATCATCGACCATNTNNGTNAACTGCTCAGAGGTTCTAGCCACNAAAGTTAATTCTTCAGAAGTTGGCCGAATGAGATAAGCAAGATCTTGATAAGGGGCCAGAAACCCATCCTTGACNACGGCAGGAACAGGAACCTCATAATCAATTGGCCCAAAATATTCACGGTACCTAATAGAATCTGAAGTTTCCTTGTTCATNTCATCAGGAGGCGTCGCAGTCAATCCAATGACTATTGGGTTTCCAAGAAAACGTTGCATGACNGCAAGGACCCGACCCCAGTGACTTAGAAGGTGATGACACTCGTCTANAATAATGACGCCAATCCCGCNCTCCTTAAGAAGACTCAATGTCTCCATTGATGACTCGTGCAGCAAACCACTTAATTCGCCTGACTGNATAATCTNGTCTCTCTTTTGCTTACGGTAANAAGACAGACGCTTTGAATGATAGCTTGGATTACGCTTTTTAAGATCATTAATCCATACTNAAGCGTCGTCAGGCCCANTCGCCTCTCCATCTTCTATCAAATTATCAATCCATATCCTCTCAGCAAATTTATCCAGCATCTCATTATCTCTGGANGGCAAAGTGACTGACTGATAAGTCAGTGAAGTAATAAGGGCGGGTTCCTTAGGGTTAGTACTNACCCATTTACCCGGCACCNNAGACCCATTAAACTCAAAGAGATCAGTTCTCGCCGCCCATTGAGACTGAATTGCTGAATTAGGNGATAAAACTAAGGCAGGTTTTCGTAAAACNTCTGCCCANANAAACAGTCCCGTCACCGTTTTACCCGATCCAGGCGGCGCGACAACATGAAACTTAGTATCNCCTTCAGACAATTGCTCACGAACAATTTTNACCACGTCNTCTTGGGACGGGCGNAATTGACCNCGAAAACGAATATCTGGAAATTCTTGNGTCACTTCTCTTTGATAATTTAATCACAGTGCACNCCAAATCAAANGCTTTAGATTNCTAACANGTCACCTAATAATTACTATTAGTAGAATCNGTAAACTTNATNCTTTTGAGATAACCATCCTCACCTGAAGAAGTGAGATTAATCCGTTGTTTNTTCTCCATATTCATCATGCTTATTTCCATAGTAGCAATCTTTGACCATTCTATTTTTCGATCANTGCTNGNCTTAAAAGCTTCNTTNGGNACNANNATTTCTTTANGANCNTNCCCTTGCACTTTTTGNGTATANGAAAAATTCCCGATNTTATTCTCTCGACTCAAAAATTTACTTTCTAGCCTAATAGTAACGACAAGATCTTTGTCTTTCNGATCAATCAGCAAACATAAACTTTTATNCTCTGAAAATTTAGCGAGTGGACTCTGAAACTTATAAGTCTTAATACTAAAGTTATCTCTAGAGGACCAATCCCTAGTNCCATTTTTNAAATCCTCAAAGATGTCGGTTTCTTTCGAGATANTNTTCAGNTNTCCAAGATTAACCTCTTTAGGAATAATCCATTTCTCATCAGAGTTGATGGTAAAGAATGAAGNGCTCCNNCTTTCAAGTTGAATGGCTTTATTGAGNCGGTANCGGCAACTTGCAAAGACGTATAGTGGTAAATTCTTGTGAATCGGAATATCGAGTGATTGCTTTAATTGATCACTATTTGATTTTGCATGAATCCAAAATCGCGTTCTGGAATTTGGATCATAACTATAATAAATNTTTGNACTTTCTAGACTCTCTTTATTTTCTGGGGTGAATGTAAAAGTAGCAACGGATCCTTTNACCGAAAGGTCAGTTGATGGCGTTTGAGGAATTTTTATTTCTTTTCCTTGGAGGTATTTTTCAAACCAAAGATTTAATAGAACCCACTGTTCATTACCNGGTCCATGATTCTGATGAACATTACTACTCACTCTCCAATCCGAATGATTTAGGAGATTTATCGACTGATAAATTCTCTCGAAAGTGGAATGAAAATCATTCGATGAGGTTATGAAGAGAACAGGGCATTTCACGAGCGGCCAATAACCCTNAGGGTCCATGGTCTTCTTGTAAATATCTAGATGCTTAAAGTGTGGCTTGAGACTACTCCCCTCAATTCCGCCAGGGAAATCAACATACTTAAATCCTGTTCCNCCGACCATTGGTGCCACGGNTTTTAAACGAGGGTCCATAGCAACCAGCATAGTTATCATTCCTCCCATCGAATAACCAGAGAACCCGATCTTATTAGGATTCACCTCCTCTTGTTGTTCAAGGAAAGTGATTGCGCGCCTNGCGGCTACCGCTAGTAAAAACCANTTTGAGTTTCTCGGACTTGCCACAGAGTCAATCGTATATTCATCAGGCTGCATATTATGCTTCCANNCTTTCCTTAATGATTTGGCATAAAACCGAGGCCCTTGCGTGGGGTCAANATTACCCCAATCTGTATTTTCCTCTATTCCCTCTTTAAGAGGCCGNCCCAACCAATTTATATCCAAAGTNGNAAATCCCTGCTTGGCAAAATAAANACCCCTATTCTTTTCCGCTCTTTGTCCTCCTCCATGACTCCACACGAATGCNGCATTCTTCTTNGAATTTTTGGGAAATGAATAATAANCTGATATCCTAGAATCAGATCCTTTGAAGGTTCCAACCTTAAAAGTAACATACCTAGTAATGACATCTTCCGTCTGCCATTCCTTGATTAACTTTATCTCTAATGGCTCTTTTCTNGGATCATAATCCTCCCAGAGATCNNCTACATTTTGGGGGACTTCTTTCGAGGNCTTGTANGGNCTNAAAGTTTCTTGTCCNAGAGTTNNTAATACCGAAAGAAAAAGAATTATAAAAATTCTAGCCATCTATTAACTCACNGCATCACGAGTCCATTTACCGTCTACAAGTCTCATTAGCCCTAACGGGTTACCGTTTTTAAGTTCGTCAGGAAGTANTTCGTCAGGTGTTCCCTGAAAGCTGATGGGGCGACCCCATCGGCTTATGCCTGCTGTACCGATACTTGTGTGCTGAGCATCAGTCGTGGCTGGATAAGGGCCNCCATGATGAACCGAATCACAAACCTCAATGCCTGTAGGAAAACTATTAATGCAGACACGACCTGAAAATTCACCNATCTTACCAATCANATCACTCGCCGAGCTGACTTCATCATTTGAGCAATGGATNGAAGAACCGAGCTGACCNTCGAAAGACNTCNGANGCTTCAACNAAGCTGTCCGCGTCCGGACAAGCCACAAACATCGTNGATGGCCCGAACACTTCATGCATGAATGGTTCAGGATTCTTTTNAAANTCNTCCAATGAAACTTTGGCAATGACCGGAGCCGCGCCAACCGCAGTCCCTTCTAGAGATCCTTCACCAAGCACCTCAACTCCCTCAATACNTTTCCACTGATNGACCCCTTGGCTAAAAGCATCNGCAATTCCAGGATTTAAGAGAGCNGCNCCCTGNGATTCGCCAACCAGTTCAAGATAACGNTTGGTCATTTTTGATAAGTCTTCTCCCTCAGGNACAAAGACCATTGANGGACACGTACAGAATTGTCCATTGCCCATCGTNACAGAACCNAANAGTGATTCAGCGAACTGGCTCGGATCTTCTCCTAACTTTCCAGGNAAAACAAACTGTGGATTAACACTCCCCATTTCAGCATANACAGGAATTGGGTTTGGTCTTGAAGCNGCAATATCAAATAANGCTCTTCCACCNCGAAGTGATCCAGTNAAAGCGACAGCACGAGTNTCAGGATGTTCGACGAGTGCCTTACCTGTTTCATTGGTAGCACCTTGCANCATACTAAAAGTTCCTTCAGGAAACCCTGCCTTCTCTACTCCCCTAATAACAGCTCTAGCAACTAGCTCTGAGGATCCAGGGTGTGAAGGATGACCCTTTGTCACGATTGGACAACCCGCTGCGAGTGCAGATGCAGGATCCCCTCCAGCAACTGAAATCGCCAAAGGAAAATTACTNGCACCAAAAATAACCACTGGACCAACAGGCACCAGCATTCTTCGTAAATCAGGCTTAGGTAATGGCGCCCTATCGGGTAAAGCNGTATCAATTCTTGATAATACCCAGTCACCTTCCTCGGCAACCTTACCAAAAACTCTGAGCTGCATGACCGTTCGGCCAAATTCGCCGTCTAGTCTGGGNTGAGGATAACCCGTCTCTTCACCTACCCTATTCTTAATATTATCAGCATCNGCTTCCATCTCCTCCGCAATGGCATCGAGGAGNCGNTTCCTNTCNGNNCCNGNTGACTTTCTTAAAAAATCTGAAGCGCTCTTTGCTAAAGCTAAAGCAGAATTAATTTCATCCTGAGTCGCCTCATGAAAAGCCGGCTCGAGGCTTTCACCACTGACGGGGTTAATTGCATTAAAGGTTGAGTCACCTTCGGCTGACTCCTTATTACCAATGAGTTGATTTCCTTTCATAATAAATTATTCGACTTGGTTTTCTAGGGTTCCAATTCCATCGATGCTAATTGTAATAACATCTTCGGAGGCAAGAGTAAAATCAGAATCAGGCACAACGCCAGTCCCTGTCATTAAAAGAGCACCCTTAGGAAACTCATTTTCTCGAAACAAAAATTCAGCAAGCTCATCGAATCCTCTCTTGATCTGGGACACTTCAGTACTACCGGAAAAGACGCTCTCTCCTCCCCTCGAAATTTTTACTGATATTATCGCCTCTGGAGACGGAGCTTCACCAACCACAAGGCAAGGTCCCACTGCACAAGACCCTCGATAAACTTTGGCCTGAGGCAAATAGAGAGGGTTCTCTCCTTCAATAGATCTTGAGCTCATATCATTGCCAACCGTGTATCCAAAAATCTTCCCAGAATCATTAATAGCTAGAGTCAACTCAGGTTCTGGAACATCCCAACTCGAATCAGATCGAATACATACCTTATCCCCATGGCCTCGAGTCCGTTCGGCAGTGGCTTTAAAAAACAACTCCGGCCTCTCCGCATCATAAACCAAATCGTAGAAACGGTCTCCCCCAGAAGATTCACTCTCTTCCATCCTCGCATCCCGGCTACGAAAGTAAGTAACTCCAGCCGCCCAAACTTCTTGATTACCCATGGGAGGCAACAAGGAGCCTTTAGGTAATTCTGTAGAAGTTCCGGAAACGCACTGCGATTGCACATATTCGAGAGGATCTTGACTCGAAAACAAGGTATCAAAGCAAAAATTGGCAGATAATACAAAAGAACCTTCCTTTTCGATTGTACTACCGGCTTCAGTTCTATAAATAGAAAACATAGCGGATCCATTGTAATGGTAGCCCGCGCTTTGGCAAACCTCCACTTTAGCGTTTTTTATGTTTTCAATTCTCGCCCAGACCGCGACCGAAACATCCGTGCCGGTCACTAGTCTAATTGCCTTACTGATCTTCGGTATCGCCTTTTTGTTACTCCTAATACTTAGATTCAAGCTTCAGGCCTTTTTAGCACTTCTCGTTGTTTCCGTAGTTGTTTCAATTGGCGCTACATTCATTAACCCCGATCAGGCGGCAGGCCTCACCGAAATCGGCCAAACAATAGTCGAAAGTATGCAAACGGCGCTTGGATTTATTGCAACGATTATTGGAATCG
>PAHQ01000032.1 GCA_002705125.1 Verrucomicrobiales bacterium
AAATGGTCCGATACTAGTCGGGGAGGGGAGTGCCGCTTATGAGCGGATCAAGGGACCAGTTAGAAGATTCGTTGACTTGTTTCCCCCAGCTCTGTGTTATGCCAAAATCGTACCTGTAGACGAAGTCGTCACTTTGACGCTTTTTCATCGTGAGGATGATCATTTGAGGCGTTTGATGTTAGATGACAAGCAGGCTGCTGAACTAGACCAGTTGTGGGATGAGTTGTTTTATGTTGCTAGAGAACCCTTAAAGTATCAGATAGCTTTTGAGCAGATTAGAGAATTTGCGACTCAGGATCGACCTGACCTGGTTAAGTCTTGGGCCCCTCATGTTGAATCAATTAATCGTCGGGCGAGTGCTTTCCGAAAACGTCTCATTGATACCGAGCCAGCGCATATTAATGGAGTATTAGATTTTGCTCAACGTTCTTGGCGCCGACCATTAAGTATTTCTAAAATTAATGATCTAAAAAAATTATATCAGCAATTGCGTAGTAGTGATATTTCACATGAAGATTCGATAAAGTTAACAATTGCACGAGTTTTAACTTCTCCTTCTTTTTTGTACCGCCGTGAAAAATCAGGATCTGGAAAGGATCCCGTTAGAGTGAATGGTTATGAGCTTGCAACGAGGCTCAGTTATTTTCTATGGTCTTCGTGCCCTGACCATGAGCTTCTTGAATCAGCCAAAGATGGTTCATTAATTAGGGGCAAAGAGTTGATGAGTCAGGCAAGGAGAATGCTTCAGGATCCGAGGTCGGGCCGTATGGCTGAGCAATTCGCTTGTCAGTGGTTGCACATTAGTGATTTTGATAAGAATAACGATAAGAATGAAAAAATCTTTCCTGAGTTCTCTCAGTTGCGTGGTCAAATGTATAAGGAGTCATTATTGTTTTTTGAGGATATGTTCCGCAACGACGGTTCAGTTCTCGACATGATCAGTGCGGATTATTCATTTTTAAATGAATCTTTGGCTTCGAATTATGGAATTAAAACAGCTCAACATTCTGAGCCGGGAATTTTTTGGCGTGATAAAAATGATAAGTTAACCCGCACTGCCGCACCTGAAAAATGGAGACGGGTCGAGGGGGTCAGGTCTAAGGGCCGTGGAGGTGTCCTCGGCATGGGTGCATTTTTAGCTGTTAATTCAGGAGCTTCACGGACTAGTCCTATCTTACGCGGGAACTGGATTTATGAGACTTTATTGGGAGAGAAACTGCCCAAGCCTCCTGCAAGTGTCCCCGACCTTCCGGAAAAGGTTCCTGAAAATCTCACAGCGAGACAGCTAATTGAGAAACACAGTTCTGCAAAGGAATGTTCAAAGTGTCATGAAAGAATTGATCCTTATGGTTTTGCTTTGGAGCAATTTGATGCCATAGGAAGAATAAGAAAAAATCAGCGAGATACTTCTGTGATGCTCTATGATGGTTCCCGAATCAATGGTATTGAAGGTTTGCGAGATTATCTTGTTACTCAAAGGCGAGATGATTTTCTTGAGCAGTTCTGCCGCAAGTTCCTAGGCTATGCCCTTGGACGTGAAGTTCAGCTTTCTGATATGCTTTTGATCGAGGAAATGAAGGGAGAGCTCAAAGATAATGGGTATCGTTTTAATGTCGCCATGGACCTGGTGATCAGTAGTGATCAGTTCAGGAAAATTCGAGGCCGTTTAGCCAAAAACGATGATTGATTCTATTTGTAAGTAACTTAAAATGAATACGAAATGGGGAAAATGAATGAGATGAAGTTTCAGCTTTCTAGGAGAAGGATGCTCCGAGGGATTGGAGTTTCGATGGCATTGCCATGGATGGAGTCAGTTAGGGTCTGGGGCGATGTGAAGTCCGACAGTAGACAAGCGAGTCAGGCCCCTACTAGGATGGGAATTCTGTTCTCAGGGTGTGGATTTCATACACATGAGTGGTGGGCTAAGGGGCAGGGAAGGGAAATGAAATTGGGAAAGGTTCTTGATCCTCTTAAAGATTTTCGTGAAAAAATGGTTTTCATCAAAGGCCTTTATAATGCAGAGGCGCTGAAAGGCAATATTCACAGCTCGCAAACTGGAAATCTTTTATCAGGTGCTCCTCTGGCCTCGGGTGGCAGAATTAAATCCGGGACCAGTATTGATCAGTTCGTAGCTCAACAAATTGGGCACAGAACAAAATTACCAAGCATTGTTCTCGGTTGTGAAAAAGCAAACCCCTCAGTCCACAAGGACTACTCAATGCTTTACAGTTCGCACATCTCATGGTCTAGCCCCACTACCCCGACTCCTCTTGAGGTGTATCCTGCTCTTGCTTTTGATCAACTCTTTAAAAATAAGGCTCAGGCCGGCGATGAGAGTGTCCTTGATGCTGTGCTTCAGGATGCCAAGGGTCTGAGGAGGGGGATCAGTCGACTCGATCAGCAAAAACTTGATGAATATTTAAATTCTGTTAGGGAAGTTGAAAAGAGAATTGAAAGTGCTGGTAAGCGAGGTGAATTTCAGGGATGGAGGCCGACCCTGACTGGGCCTAATATGCCGCGTCCGAAAGATGGTTATCCACAGGACATTGTGGAGCATATGCGCCTGATGTCAGACATTATGGTGCTGGCATTTCAGACAGACACGACCCGAATATGCACACTCAAGTTAAACAATGACCACGGAACGCTACGTTTTCCACATCTTGGTGTGGATTATATGATTCATCACCTTCTTTCGCACAATGATACTGAGGACTGGCTCAAAGTGAATCAGTTCTTCTTGGAGCAGATGGCTTATATTGCGCACAGGCTAGATTCCATTCAGGAAGGAGACAAGACGGCACTTGATAATAGCATGATTATGCTTTGTTCAAGCATGTTGACAGGGACTCACAATGCGAAGGAATTACCTGTAGTTATGCTTGGTGGTGGTGGTGGTAGAATAAAGGGAGGTCAGAACCTTGATTACTTTTCTAAGAAAGACCGTCAGATGTGTCGGCTTTTCTTGAGTATGATGGATAAGATGGATGTTAGGCCTGATTCTTTCGGTGATGCCAACAAACCACTTAATGAGATTTAAATAATTAGAGACTTTGCTTCGTCCTTATTTTTTTGACCCAATACAATATAGAAATTTTTCTCCCCTTAGAAAAATTTGATTACCAGAGATGGCTGCTGATGCACTAAAGGAGTCATCTAGTTTATTAAAAGCTACCGGTTCAGGTTCATCATTATGGCTTAAAACGATTGTCAGGCCTTCTCTTGAAGTGATATAAACATGGTCTCCAGCACCAATCGGAGAGGAATAAATATCACGTAGTGCACTAATTCTGAATGGGCCGGCTTTTGTTTCTCCTGACTCTGCATGCGTAACTGAAAGAATGCCTTGATAATGACTCAAGTAATAAAGCGTCCCTTTGTATAGTAGAGGTGATGGCACGTAAGGTGTTCTTTTGTTAGTAGACCACATTACGTGGTCTGTATCAGTGATATCACCCTTAGCTTCTTTAATGTCTATCGCTATCATTGCTCTCTTGTCATAGCTACAACCTAGATAAACTTTTTCGTTTTCCGATACTGGGGAAGCAACCACATTGTTTGACATTCCAGAGCATTCCCAAATTACTTTTCCATTGTTCATGTCATAACCTCGAATTCGCTGAGTTGAGCTAACAATGACTTGGTTTTTTTCACCTGATTTCACAATTATTGGTGTGGACCACGAGGTGACTTCCTTTCTGTCTACTTTCCAAATGTTTTTACCTGTATTCTTATCTATCGCATAGATCGCTGATTCTTTTTCATGATCCCAATTGATAATGATAGTATTGCCTTTTAGTACAGGTGAAGAACCTTCACCGTGTCCGTGTTTGGTTGCCATCTTACCAAGATCTCTCTTCCAAATAATTTTACCGCTTTGGCAGTCAATTGAGTAAAGTCCATGAGACCCAAAATAAGCGATTACTTGTTTTCCATCAGTGACCGGCGATGCTGAGGCTAAGCTGCCACTCTTGTGCCCACCCTCGTGAGGAAATAATTCGTTACATTTAGTGCTCCATATTGTTTCACCTGTTTTTTTATCGATGCATAAGACAACAAATTTGTGCATTTGAGCGACAGGTGAATTATCGTGAGACCCGGGTGCGTTATCATAAATAGGTGGCTCTGTTACGTCACCGAAAGGAATAGCCGAAGTTAAAAAAATTTTATCTTCCCAAATTACTGGGGTCGAGTGACCTAATCCAGGGAGCTTTATTTTCCAAAATATGTTTTTTTCTTCAGACCACTCTTTTGGAGGATTTGATGAATCAGGAGCAACTCCATTCCCTGTCACTCCTCGCCATGAAGGCCAATTTGAATCTGCTTTTAGAGTGCTCTTAGTCACAAGAATTGAACCCAGTAAAATTAAGGTCAATTCACTTAAATGAAGTTTCATTTCAATCAGATTCTATTTCGATTCTGTAGCGTGGAATCGATGGGTCTACTTCGCGGGAATAAGCATCAATTCCTCCGCCTAGGGCAACGGTTCTTTTCATGCCATGACCTATAAAGAATGCAGCAACGTCTAAAGATCTGTCGCCAGCATGATCGATTATGATAGTCCTAGTTTCTTTATTCCAATTTCCAAGGGCCTCTTGTTGAAGGTCGGCAGTCATGATTTGTGAACCTTTGATTTTTACAGCTTCGACTTCTTCTCGTGATCTAATATCGAGCAGTTTGATTTCTTCTTTTGCTTCATCGATCTCAAGTTTTAAATCTTTTGGGCTGATCTGAATCTTTTGATCATGTTCAGCGCTAGATAAAAGATGTTCGATAACTTCATCGGTAGAAAGATTATCATTTCTTTTACAAACATCACCTATTGTTTCTGTATCTTCGAAGCCGCAGCTTTGGCATCCTCCTATGTGATATTTTGCAAAGAGTGCTCGCCTAGACCCTGGAATCAGCTTTTGAAGTTGCTCCATTGTTGTTTCTGGGGATATCTTTGACTCGTATTGCATTGAATTTAGTTGGGCAGTAATAAAAACTCACATATCTTAAAGTGCAAATACGAGTAATTTAGCTGTGAAAGAAGAGGAAGAATACGAACCAAAGATCTATATGCTGCCAAACCTAATGACGGCAGGTAATCTGGTTTGTGGTTTTTTGGCTATCATGACAATTATTAATGCCATTTCTAAAGGTGGTATTGATAATCTTGCGGATTCACGTCATCTCTTTGAGAGGGCAATATGGTTTATTCTTGCGGGTTGTCTTTTTGATGTCCTAGATGGACGGCTAGCAAGGTTAGGAGGACAAGAAAGTCCCTTTGGTAAAGAATTTGATTCCATTGCTGACATTGTTTCTTTTGGAGTCGCTCCAGCGTTATTGGTTCAGAGTGTCATAATGAATGAGTTTGCTGGTAGCTTCCCAATCATGGTTGCTTCGATTTATCTCGTCTGTGGAGGTATGCGGCTTGCGAGGTTTAATTGTATTGCAACATATGGCGAAGAAACATCTGGACACTTTAAAGGGTTTCCTATACCTGCGGCAGCGGGTCTCATAAGTGCTCTTACTTTATTTGTTCTTTGGGTGTCAGAGACAGAAAAAGACTTAAGCAGACTTAAGATTATTTTTCTTATATTGATGCTCTTTTTATCTTACTTAATGCTAAGTTCGATACGCTACCCAAGCTTTAAAAAAGTTAGCTGGAGTACTCAGCGCCCACTCCCCTGGTTGGTTGCAGCATTTATACTCTTGATGCTAACAATTTATTATCACGAATGGCTGCCGGCTCTTCTTTTAGTTCTTTACGCGGTATATGGACTAATAAGGCCTTTTATCGGAAACAAATTGCGCCGAGAAATTGAAGAAGAGATATTGAGTCCAGAAGATGATGAAAATCAAAATAATGAAGACATTGGCACAGATAATGTTTAATGATTTATATTAATCTGTTGTTTTATCAAAAATCACCCTGTCTCTAATCTAAATACTCATTCTAGTGCCTGACTTCTATCAACATCGTCTCGTTACCACTCTTCATCAATTAGCTGACCCTTCTTTTGAAGAGCAGCAGGAACAATTAAAAGAGTATACAAAAGATAAACCTATTACCCTTGTAATGCCGGCTCTCTATTCAGAGGTTGAAGGTCCAGCCTTGCCTGGGATTTTAGATCATTTGGAGAAAGTAGAGTTTATCAATGAGATCGTGATCTCTATGAATAGGATGGACGAATCTCAGTTTAAGAAGGCTAAGGAATTTTTCTCAAGGCTTCCTCAAAAGCACTACGTTATTTGGAACGATGGGCCAAGAGTATCGAAAATTTATGATGAACTAAAAGAGGCCCAAATAACGCAATATATGCCAGGTAAGGGTTGTAATGTTTGGATGGCTTATGGATTCATTATTGCCAGAGGAAATGCAGGAGTCATTGCAATGCATGACTCAGATATTCTTTCTTATGATAAGGAAATGTTGGCTAGGTTGTGTCTCCCGACTGTTCATCCTGGATTAGAGTATGATTACTGTAAAAGTTACTATGGACGTGTGAGTGATAGAATGTATGGACGGGTCACAAGACTTTTTGTGATTCCTCTGCTTCGGGCTCTAATTAAGGTTTTTGGTAACCTTAGGATGCTTGATTATTTGGAGGGTTTTCGTTATCCGTTATCAGGTGAGTTTTCAATTAGTACTGATTTAGCAAAAAGAGTTAGAATGCCCGGAGACTGGGGTCTTGAGGTAGGAATGTTGGTAGAAGTTTATCATAACACTACTGTAAATGGAATATGTCAGGTGGATCTGGGTTCAAATTTTGAACACAAGCATCAACACCTTGGTCATCAGCATGATGATCCTGAACCGACCGTTGACAAAGGACTAATGAAGATGGCAAGGGAAATAGCCTTGAGTCTTTTGTCTAGCCTTGCCTCCGAGGGTATCATAATGAATTCAGGTTCATTGAAATCGCTCCGGTTGACTTATGAGAGAATGGCCAAGGAATTGATACGTAAATACCATGACGATTCAACGATTAACGGACTTAAGTATTATCGTCATGAAGAGGCTCAGGCAATTGAAGCTTTTAGTGCGGCCCTGAAAAATGCAACACAGGTCTTTGCCACCGAGGGGCACGAGGTGAAACAAATTCCTAATTGGAACCGAACCTTCTCTGCCGTACCGGAACTTTCGAAGAAGCTTAAGAAAGTTATTGAAGAGGATAATGAGTGAAATTTTGTAATTTGCTCGCCTAGGTCAAATGCCAAGAATTGCAGATGCGATTCCGAAGTAAATTAATAATCCTAGAACGTCTACAATAGTTGTAATCGCAGGTGAGGCGACGACGGCAGGATCAAGCTTGAATGCCTTTGCCATCATAGGGAGAGCTGCCCCAATAAAAGTTGATGCCGCGACTTGAATTGTCAGGGCAATTCCAACCGTCATCACAAGTTTATTAAGGCTGTAATTTCCGGTAATTGTTTTAAGGGACTCCTCACTTAAAAATGCGTTTATGAGTAACCAACTGCCAACGGCAATTAGTACGCCCAAAAGAGCTCCAAGAGCTAGTCCAATCTTTAATTCTTTCCAAACGACTCGGAAAAATTCTGAGGGTGAGAATTCTCCGAGTGACATTGCTCGTATAACCATGGTTGCAGACTGTGCGCCTGTATTTCCTCCAGTCGCTACAATCATTGGCATGTAAACCGCAAGAATGAACACGTTTTCGAGTAGCTGCTCGTAATTTAGAATAACTAAACCTGAAAGAATTGCGACAATAGCAAGTAGGAAAACCCAAACAGCGCGCCTCTTGAAGTGGGAGAGTACAGGAGATTTAAGATAACCTTCTTCATCTCTTTCTCCGGCAATAGCCGCCGCTTTCTCCAAATCTTCGGTGGACTCCTCTTCCTGAATTTCTAAGGCATCGTCAAACGTGATGATACCTAAGAGCCTACTATCTGAATCTACGACGGGCAGGGCAAGCATATCGTATTTGACCATTAATTTTAATGCTTCCTCCTGGTCAGCTTCTGCACTTATTGAAATCTGCTCATTATCCATGATTTCATTAATAGGTGTGCTCCACTTATTAAAGGTGAGGTCCCTTAACCGGACCTTGCCCAATATTCTGTTGTGGTCATCAGTGACATAGATTCGTGCTAGAATTTCGGCGTCTTCTTTCGTCTCCTCTAGAGTTTCGATAGTCTCTTTGACTGTCATTCCCTCACGAACTTTTGCGAACGCAGTGGTCATTCTTCCACCCGCAGAATCCTCAGGATAACTTAATAGCGTTTCAACTGCATCCTTCTTCTCTCCTGATAAGAGTTCTTCGTATTCCTGTTGATGGTCTAGGTCTGTTTCCTGAATGAGGTCAGCAACAACGTCATCCGGAAGGCTTTCTAGAATTACAGAACGGTCCTGTTCTTCAAGTCCTGCAACTAGGTCGGCAGACTCTGGAGCAGGCAAGAAGCTTGTGATTAATGAAAGAGCTTCATTATCCAGAAATTTTGCAAAGAGCTCTTGCTGGTCTTCATCCAGTGAGGTGAATGCAGCTGCAGCATCAGCCGGGTGAAGGCCTCGGCAAATATCCTTAAGTTCCGCCTCATTCCCGGTCTCGATTGCTTTTTCGATAGATTCGGGGATGCGCATCTTTCCTTAATCAGTAGGTGGTAGAATTACGATTTCGACTCTTCTGTTTAGTGTCTGTTCTTCTACGGCTCCGTTGGGATTCGTTAAAGGTCTGCTCTCGCCGAACGCCTGTATTTTTAATGATTCTTCTGGAATAGACAGATTGTCAACTAACCAACGTTTTACTGATCCTGCTCTCTTCCTACTTAACTCCATATTGTAATCATCTGGTCCAGTGCTGTCAGTATGGCCTTCGATAATGAAGGTTGATTTCGGATTCTTTTGGATTAACAATCCGAGCTTCATTAGGCTTTGACGCGCGCCTTTCTGAAGCTCGTCTTCATTATACTCGAAGAGTAAATCTGTTGGCATAAGAATTGGCTTAGTTTGATCTAGTATAGGTCCTACCTGATTGAGTAATACATCAAGGTCACTAAACTGACCGCCTTTTACTTCTCCTGTATCTGAGAGTTTAGCGAGTGTGTTTTCATAGTTTTTTAGAAGTGTTTCTTCATCTAATAAAGAGTTTTCTTGATCGCCGATTCCTATGACGAGTTGATCGGGAGACGCGATTGGTGTTTCCTCAAGAGAAGACTTTGCGATGGCATTAAGTTCGTCACGCATTTGTTGAGCCTCTTGCTCTAGGAGTGCTGTCATTTCTTTTTGTTCAGACTGAGTTTTCACGAAAGGGTTGTCTTCCTCGCCTGGTCTTAGTCTGATTCCTGCCTCAGGAATTTTAAAAGGATCTTCAACCTGTTTTAATAAGTCTTGAGCGTTTACGTTGTTAAGGTTCGCTTTTTCCGCTTCATCAAGAGACATAGGTTCTTTTTTCTCTGGCTCTTCATTAATAACTCCCCTGATTTTAAATTCTTTTAAATTTTCAATTGCTGATCTGGTTGGGGCTTCGTCTGCAGGGATGACAATTTTTTGGAACCAGGTGTAGAGACCGAGGTGAAGGCCAAATGAAAAAATAACCGCAATTATCATTAGCGGCTTAATCCAGGATGCCCCGCCGGCTGGGGCGGGTTCCCAATCATAGTTGGATTGGATGGCCATAATATTAAGTTTCCTATGAGCTGGATCGAAGTCAAGGTTCACTACATGCTTATAGAACGTGCTACCAGAGCTTGATTTTTCATATAATTCCCCGATCATTAGCGCCCCTACTTTAGCTTTTAGCTAATTATACTAATAAAACTTAATATAATACACAATGTCCTCAGAATCCGACCGTAACGAAAGGATGGAAAAAATCGTCAGCCTCTGCAAGAGGAGAGGTTTTATTTTTCAGTCTGCAGAAATGTATGGCGGAATGAACGGTTGTTGGGACTACGGTCCTTTGGGAGCTGAGTTGAAGCGCAATCTGAAGGATTTTTGGTGGAAGAAGAATGTAACAGAGCGTGAGGACATAGTTGGGATGGATGGCTCTATACTAACTCACCAAGATGTTCTAAAGGCTTCTGGTCACGTCGGTGGTTTTTCTGATCCGATGTCAGATTGCTTACTTTCAAGGGCAAGGCTCAGGGCGGATCAGGTTCCAGAGCAGAATGGTACCGCAGTGTGGTATTCAGGGGCCAAACACGAAGCGACTGAATGGTCGGTGGATAGTGAGTTTGCTGTTCTCGTTCCGGAGGGTAAGGATCCAGATTCAGCCAAGAAAACAGCGCGTCAGTTTTATGGTGAAAGAATGCCAGATAAGAAAATTTCTCCCAAAGAGCTCGAGCTCATTGAGGAGAAGAGGGAAGAGCTCAAAGGAACGACAAGGTTTAACCCACAGAACGGATCACTTTTGACTGAACCTAGAGAATTTAATCTGATGTTTCAGACAAGTGTTGGTGCTTCTAGTGATGAAGGATCAATTGCTTATTTGAGACCGGAGACCGCACAATCCATTTTTGTGCAATTCAAAAACATTCTTGAAACCTCCAGGCAGAAACTTCCCTTTGGAATTGCTCAAATCGGAAAAGCTTTTCGAAACGAAATCAATCCACGTAACTTTACTTTCAGGTCCCGTGAGTTTGAACAGATGGAAATTGAATTCTTCTGCCGTGGTGAAGACGGTCTTCGTCTCACTGATGAGTGGCTCGAGACGAGAATGAAGTTCTATGAATCGATTGGTATTCCACGTGATAAGCTGCATGTCCTTGATGTGCCGGATGGAGAGCGCGCGCATTACTCGAGTAAGACTTATGACATTGAGTATGATTTTCCATTTGGAATTCAGGAGCTTGAGGGCGTTGCCTACCGGACTGATTATGATTTGAAGAAACACGGTGAGGCGAGCGGCAAGCCTATTGAGTATTTTGATGAGCAGACTAAAGAGAAACTTATTCCTCATGTCGTTGAGCCTAGNGCCGGNTGTGATCGAACTGTNNTNGCANTNATNTGTGANGCNTTNGATGANGANACNGTNACTAATGANAAGGGNAANGANGAAACCAGAACNGTGATGCGTTTNGATCCNAANATGGCNCCNNTTAANTGTGGAGTNTTNCCTNTNCTTAAGAATAAACCNGANNTNGTTGCNAAAGCNAAAGANGTCAAAGAGCTCNTNTTNCCNTTCATGAATGTTTTCTATGATGAGGCAGGTGCNGTNGGNCGTCGNTANCGNCGNCAGGATGAAATTGGAACTCCTTTTTGCGTGACTATAGACTTTGAAACTCTTGGTGAAGAGGATCCAGAGTTGAAAGGCACCGTTACTGTTAGAGAAAGAGACTCAATGAATCAGGAAAGAGTGTCCATTGATGAACTTTCTAGTTATCTTCTGCAAAAGCTAATCTAGAGTAGTGGTTTTCTATTTCCCAATCTCTTAACGCTCTTATCTCTTAACTTTAATGTAGTCAGGAGCAGATTCTAGGTTTGCTGTCGCTGAAGTGAGGTCTCGAAGGTACTTAGAGACTTTTTCTAGTCCTGGATAATCAATTTTATCAGGAGTGTCTCNTGGNGTGTGGTAGTCATCATGGAGTCCAGTGAATAGNGCTAGTATGGGGACTCCTACATTATATAGTGGGGTTGAGTCTGTTGGGAGATAGGGACTTGCTGATTTCTCTAACTTAAGTTCACCGGCAACTGAATCGACAAGGTTGTCCCAGGATTGGCTTGATCCAGTCCCATGAACGATGAGAGGTTTTTCTTCGAGTCTCCCGATCATATCGAGATTTATATAAGCAGCGATTGATGGGTAAACTTTTTCTTCCTTAATTTCTTTTTGTTTTTGAGCGAAGTGTTTTGAGCCAAAGAGTCCCATTTCTTCTCCGGACCACGCAGCAAAGATGATATCTCTTTTNAGATTGAGTTCNCCTTTTTTCTTTAGTTCGTTGTAGTACTGCGCTAGTTCCATGATAGCAGCTATTCCAGANGCGTTATCATCAGCTCCTAGGTGCATTTTAGACGATTCATCTCCCTTGGCACGAGTCCCTCCCCGATTGCCAAAACCAAGGTGATCAATATGNCCTCCNACCATAATAGCTTCTTCAGATGAGGTNTCCTTCACCTTAAGCCTTGCGATGACGTTTCGTCCCTGATCTTCTTTTTTATCTAGCCCTACACGTGCACGAACAGAAAACGGTAAAGGGAAGCCAATGACTCTTTTATTGTTGTAGTATGCCTCAAAAATCTCTTTGAAGGATCCGTTCTCAGTTCCTCCGAGCATGGCTCCAGCAAGGTCATCCGATATTGTGACTGCTGGCATAATATTATTATTACTTCCTACATTCTGTGTAGGAGGAACTAGCATTGTTCCTACTCCTGGGTGAGGTCCTTTTATATAAATAATCCCTTTAGCACCGAGNTTCTTGGCTTGCTGAGCCTTGTTAACTAGTGGTCCAAATTTCTGAAGTTCCTTTTTGTCCTTAGGCGCACCACGGAAAACAATGACCCACTTGTCTTTAACATCTAGCCCTTCATAGGAATTGTAGTCTTTAGTATCAATCCCAAATCCTGCGAAGACTGTTTTAGTTTCACCCGTGTCCCCGGATGGGCTGAAATTAACAGGAAGGTAGTGCTGACCGGGTTTGAACTTCCTGACAACACCAATAGGTTCGTCGATCGTGACCGTCATCAAGTTGTCACTATTCATTTTCTTCCCGGTGTTGAAACTAAATTCCTGAAAGTAAGTGCCATTATCACCAGCAGGTTCCAAATCGAGTTCACTNAAGAANGAGGCGAGGTATGCAGTNGCCATGCGTTCTCCTTTGTCTCCCGTTCCACGCCCTTCGTATTCATTAGAAGCNAGTCTCTCTAGAAAGTTTTTAAGGTCTTTTTGGTTGATTGATGGGGAAGAAGAGGTTGTGGCGGCTTTGCCATGCTCATTTGCTTTCTTTTCTGCTTCTGGGAAATCTTTAGCCAAACATATCCAGTTGAAAGATAGAGCGATGAAAAAAATAAATGATGTGATAATAGCTTTGTTAGGTTTCATGGAAATATTTCCGTAATATTGACTTTAAATTTGGTTTATACTAACGGACTAGCTTCTTAAGTAAACGTTGGTTTCAAATAAAAATGGCTAAGTATTAAAGGGTCTTTTTTGAAATTCTTATTTTGGTGTTAAGCGTTCAGACGCTATATTGATTTAATGAGGTCAGGATCTTATCCCAGTCTAATAGCCTTAGTGGAGTCAAAGTCCTTCACGCGGATCGTTATTTTATTTATTTTGGCAGCGGCAGCGCTGGTTGGCCTTGAGACGTCCGAGTCAATAATGTCAAAGCATGGATCTTTAATTCATGTTCTTGATGCATTNGTTCTTTATGTTTTTGCTGCAGAAGCCTTACTAAAGATTCTTTCGCACCTTCCTAAGCCGGGTAATTATTTTAAAGATGGATGGAATGTTTTTGATTTTTCTATCGTGGTTATTTGCTTCATGCCATTTGACGCTGAGTACGTTGCCGTTCTGAGGTTGGCAAGAGTGCTTCGTGTTCTCAGGCTCTTGAGCGTAGTTCCTAAATTACAAATTTTGGTTGTCGCATTACTTAGAAGNATTCCCTCAATGTTCTACGTTACGATATTGTTATTCATTCTCTTTTATATTTATGCCGTCTTAGGAGTGATGCTTTTCGGAGATAATGATCCGAAGCATTATGCAGACCTTGGCGACTCAATGCTTTCTCTTTTCAGGGTCGTGACTCTTGAGGATTGGACTGATATTATGTACATCAATATGTACGGGTCAGATAATTACGGTTACGAGTTGTCTGAGATGTCTAGGTACCCAGGAATTGTCCCTACTGCATCACCCCTNGCATCCGTTATTTTTCACGTCTCATTCGTTTTATTCGGAACGATGGTCATGCTTAACCTCTTTATTGGCGTNATTATGACTGGTATGCAGGAGGCCCAGGAAGAAACGCTTCAACTGAATGAGAAAGATGGAACAACTAATTCAAAACTAGGCGATTATTCAGCGATCGTTGAAGAGATGCGTGAACTTGAAGATCAGGTAGAAACTTTACGTAACAGGTTGAGGGGAGTACGTGAGAGGGAAGAGAAAAGAAAATGAAATGGAAGTTNGTTGTAGTCGGAAAACCTTCACTTAAATATGCTAGGTTAGGAATCGACGAGTACCTCAAGAGNATGCGNAAATATGTAGGGGTAGAGCTTGTTTCAGTAAAGAANGGGACCAAGGAAGAAGAAGGNGTGCGACTCCTTAAGGCGAGTGAAAACAGCTACAGGATTGTTTTTGATGAGAGGGGAGAGCTGATTGATACAAAAACCTTAACAGAAAAAATCAATGAGTTGGAGATGGATGGCTCATGTAAATTGGTCACAGTTTTAATAGGTGGAGCTGAAGGTCATAGCACTGAGCTTAGAAATTCTGCAGACCTCATTATCTCTTTTGGAAGAATGACNATCCAGCACGAGCTTGCTTTAACTACNGCTGTTGAACAATTTTATAGNGTTTATACAATAAAAAGAGGNGAGCCTTATCATCGTTAAACCTAAATTCGCATTAATTTTCCAAGGGTATCCTTTTTTAGGATATTAATGGCCTTAAGAAGGATTAAATCCTTTCCTTCAGAAAAAGGTAATTCGAATTTTACGTTTACATCAGGAATGGCCCCTCTTCCTTCGAGTCTAGTGTCTTTCATGAAACGAAGTAACTGAGAATCTCCACNTNGGTTTGGGATCATAAACTTTGCATCTCCACTNAGTTCATAAAAAGATGCTGGGAGTACTGCTCCTGCCGAGACTTCTCCGACAAGTGTTACATGCTTTAATCCTTGAAGCCTATGAGCGAGCATTTCTTTGGCACTTCGAGCTTCCCGGTCAATGATTAGGACTGTAGGTTTTTTTTGCTCTTTTAACGTTCTCGAAATCGACCTAATAACATTCACCTTTCCTCCTCTGCCTCGAAGATCAATAATTAGAGCACTCGCATTTTTAAATTTGTAATTCATGGCAGCCCTCAAAGCGGAGGCGTTGGACATGGTCATGAGATTCCATAGGTGGATATAACCGGCGTCATGTTCTCTGCTCAGTGGCATTAAACGAGCGCTTTCTTCGATAGATTTTTTTGCGCTTAATGGGACGTTAGCNGTAAGTTTNGNTTTTTGTATNGATCCATTTTNATTCCTTNGAAANGCGATTTCNACTGTTTCACCTTTATCAATTTGAATNGTATACATTTTTCGATGGTGCTCATATCCTGCGAGAGTCTTTCTAGGAGATTTTAGAGTCGGAATTTTGTTAATTGATGTGATCTCGTCACCGATCCATAGACCAGCTTCTCTGGCGGGAGATCCATGCATCATAGACCTTATGAAAAATCTGTCCTTTCCATCAAGGTTTACGATTTGTAGAAATAACCCAAGGTGAAATTTATCGCCTTCACCAAACAGGTTTTTAGCTACCCAGGGAGTTATGACTGCCGTATGAGAAATCTTAAAGCTGTCTACAATNTCNTTCATGCTTTCATAAGCATTTTCCCGATAGCTACTCGCTCTCACTGCNTCTATTAAAGAATTNTCTAGGTCTGAATTTCTAGTCTGTAACTTTTTTCTAAATAGTAAATTTTTTGAAATTANNCTNGCGATTTCTTTCGCGTCCCTTGCAATCGACGGGTCTGGTTTAATTTCGAGATCAAGCTCAGAGCCGTCCCTTAAGACTTGAGCAATGGTTTTCTTAGGTTCTAGATTTGCGAGATAGTCCTGAAACTTTTTTGTTCCTTTTTTAAACCGCCAATCTCCGANCCTGACAATAATATCATCTTTTTCCAGTCCAGCGTTTTCAGCCGCGCTGCCTTCAGATACTTCCTTTAGTAGAATTCCTTCTTTAGTCTCCTCTATTATGACTCCTAGGTAGCATCCCTTTAACTTAGGATTGAAACGTGATTCATTTTCATTAGCCGCTAAAGCGATTGGAGTAAATAGGAGGCATAATATTATAGAAAGAGTTGGTCTCACTTGTTCTTTTTGCCGTTCTGCTGATTCTTTGGCTTTTTGTTTCCTCTCTGAACGGGCCTCGTGTCTTCAGGGACCTTATATTTTTTCCTCAATTGACCGAGTTCACTCTTTAAATCTTTCACTATGTCCTGATAATTAGGTTCTGAATAAACGCTTTTGAGTTCATTAGGGTCTTTCTTTAAGTCGAAGAGCTCCCAAGCGTTGAGGTTGTAAAAATGAATGAGTTTATAATCGTCTTTCCTGACTCCGTAATGACGCCTAACTGAATGAGCTCCTGGAAATTCGTAGTAGTGATAATAGAAACTTTTACGCCAATCGTTAGGTGTATTACCCTTAAATATGGGGACCAGAGACTGACCTTGCATAGGTTCCGGAATTTTTGAAACACCTGCAATATCTAGNAAAGTTTGCGCGAAATCTAGATTAGATACGAAGTCATTGTTTACGGAACCTGGTTTAATAGTACCTGGCCAACGGACGACTAACGGAGTTCTGAANCTCTCTTCATACATCCATCTTTTGTCATACCAACCATGTTCGCCTAAGTACCAACCTTGGTCTGAAGAATAAATAACGATGGTGTTTTCTGCTAATCCACTCTCGTCGAGGTACTTCAATAACCTGCCTATATTATCATCAACGCTAGTTACACAACGGAGGTAGTCTTTTACGTATCTTTGGTACTGCCACTTGATTCTTTCTTTNCCTTCTAATTTAGCTTCTTTGAAGGCTTTGTTTTTTGGTTCATANGCNGCGTTCCAAGCTGCCAGTTGAGAGGTGGTCAGGTTCCTTGGTTGATTCAGCTTTAGGTCGTTAGCTGACANGTGGTTGGCGACCGTCATCGCTTGAGTTGATGCGGCTGCTGTTCTTCCTTTATAATCATCCCAGAAAGTTTCCGGATAAGGCATTTCGACATCATCGTATAGATTTAAATGATCTGGCCCNGGCTGCCAATTTCGGTGTGGAGCTTTATGCTGACACATTAGCATGAAAGGCTCATCTTTATTTCTTCCATCTTTAAGCCACTCAAGAGTTAGGTCAGTAATGATATCAGTGGTATAACCTTCAATTTTTTTTGTGCCCTCTTCACTCTTCATGGGCGGGTTGTAGTAAGGGCCTTGACCCAGTAGAACTTTCCAATTGTCAAAACCAGTTGGATCAGTCTTTAAATGCCACTTGCCGAATATGGCCGTTTGATAACCTTTCTTTCTGAGTAGTTTTGGAAAGGTCTGTTGCGTACCATCGAACCGGTTACCGTTGGTCATGAATCCATTCAGGTGGCTATGCTTTCCAGTCAGAATAACGGCTCGACTAGGTCCGCAGATAGCATTCGTCACAAAACAATTTTCAAATCTCATTCCTTCGGCTGCGATTCGGTCAATGTTTGGTGTCTTGTTTCTGTTCGATCCGTATGAGCTTATGGCCTGGTAACCATGGTCATCAGTGAAAATAAATAAGATATTTGGCCTTTTAGCATGAGAAGAAAANGTGAGTAAAAGGCNGAGAAGAGTTATTAAGGTTTTCATTTTAGTGATAAAAGAGAATTCTTTAATGATAAGCTTAAGCAAAATACTAGTTATTTTCTAGACTTATTGCTCAATTCTACGGATAGACTGTCTTTNTCTATTGAGAGGTGTTTTAATTCTACACCTAATAAAAACTCGTTAATTCAGTTAATTAACTCTATGAAATCTATCTTTTTAGAATTTAATAATTATGAATTTTCAATTTCTTCTAAGTGTTAAATCAAGAGAANTGTTTAAATAGAATATTTCTGGAAGATATTTCCTTTAAGAATAAACTGTTACGGTGAATCAATTCATTAAATTTAGTCTGATGTCTCTATTTGTTGTCGCAACAATGTTGCGTGCAGACACATATGCTCAGGCTCTGGGGCCAACCAAGCCTCCCAAGGATATGAAGCCAATTAAGGTTTCAGAGAATGAATANAAAATTGGTAAGCTTTCATTTAATCCTAAGACTCGTGAAATCTGGTTCCCATGTAGAGTGAATCAAAATGAAGTCCTCCTCGAGTTTGCAATTTGTGATGAGTTTAGAGGAAAGCTTCATGAGAGCCTGCTTTCAACTAAAGTGACTCCATTTGAGATTCAGATAGCAATGAAGCTACTGCGTTGGGTTCCCTCTGAGAGGCAAATTTACAGAAAATTTAATGAGGAAGGAAAACCNATCGGCGTCCTAAAAGANGACGGTAAAGGTAGAATGGAAATTCTTGTTCGTTATAAGGCTAAAGATGGGAAAGAAGTGACGGAGCCTATAGGTAACTGGGTTCATAATGTGAATACTAAAAAGGTTGTAGGCTCCGGGAGTTGGACATACACCGGTTCTAAGGTAATTGATGGATATTTTTTGGCGGCCGAAGACGGCGCGATTGCAGCAGTTTATCGGTTTGAGGGATCTCTTTGTAATACTTTTAATCCTGGAAGTGATGATGATGAATTATGGTTTCCGATCGTTTCGAAAGTTCCTCCGCTCGATACCGAGGTCACTGTAATTTTTAAGCCCTTACCCGATGTCGAAGTTCCTCAAGAAAAGAGACTTCTCCCAAAAGGGTCAATTCCAACAAAAAAAGAAAAGATTTAAAACCTCAACAAACTATTACGATGAAGAAATTCACAACATTAATTATTTCCAGCATGTTTTTTGCTGGTTTTTGCCACGCCCAAGTTCAGGGAAATGAATCTTTAAAGAGAGAGGTTCAGCACGCTGTATCAAAGGGTGTAGCATTCCTTGCAAAAAAACAGGAAGAAGATGGCAGATGGGGTGAAGAGAATTATCCGGCATTAACAGGTTTGGTAGTTCAGTCAATTCTTGGAGATCCTTCTAGAGAGGGTGTTGCTTTGCCTGATAGCGCTACGAAAGGTCTTGATTACATTAGATCAAAAGTTCGCCTTGATGGTGGAATTTATGGGAAGGGTCTAGGTTCATACAATACTTCGATTTGTATGATGGCTTTGTTGGAAGCAGGTCTAGATAAAGACAAAGAAATTATAATGAAAGCACGTAAATTCTTAGTCAATCAACAGTCTGATTTTGATCGTAAAGGGGAGACTGATAACGTTTTTGATGGAGGTGTAGGTTATGGATCAAGTTATTCTCATCCNGACCTATCAAATACCTATCATGCTCTGGAGGCTTTGCACTATACCAAAGAACTAGTTAAAGATGTTCAAGGAGAAGTTCTTGATCTTGACTGGGGGGCTGCAATTACTTTTGTCAGCAACTGTCAGCAGAGATCTGAATCAAATAAACAAGAATGGGTGAGTAAGGATGCTAAAGACCAAGGAGGATTCGTTTACTTTCCTGGAAAGAGTATGTCTACCGAGGAATCAGCTGAAGGTAAGGTGGCTTTGCGTTCCTATGGTAGTATGAGTTATGCCGGGCTTTTAAGTTTTGTGTATGCTGACATGAAAAAAAGCGACCCAAGAATCGTTGCTGTCAAAGATTGGCTTAAGAAAAATTATTCAGTTTCTCAAAATCCAGGAATGGGTCCGCAGGGGCTTTATTATTACTACAACACTATGTCTAAGGCTTTAAATATTTTAGACGTGGATGAGTTTGAGTTGGAGACTGGCAAGAAAGTGAATTGGCGGGACCAATTGACAAAAAAACTTTTTGATCTGCAAAAACCTGACGGTTCATGGTCTAATGAGAATGGCCGTTGGTGGGAAAAGGATCCAGTCCTCACGACTTGTTATTCTCTTTTATGTCTTCAGAGAATGTACTCAAGGCTATAAATTTTTATTAATATTTATATTACCATTCAAAAAGATTGATACCTTAGCCCTGTGTGTGTTAGAAAACACACATGAGAGTTAAATTTCATACTGTCCTCTTTCTTTTATCTATTTTTTTTATTGGTCATCTAGGTGCTACTGAGGTAGCCAATTCAATTAACGACTTTAGTCTTGATGGAACTCAAGGCGATAACGGTTGGGTCTCTGGTTATCGTAATTATTCTTTAGATGGCGGGGGAGATGATTATCAGCCTAATGAGGATTTTATAGCATTTGACCAGAATGAGCATTGGAGAGGTGAGGGTTGGCGTCTTGTACCATCCAACGCTCCTTGGACACTGTTAAATTCAGAGCTTGCTCATCCTAATGGGCAAAATAACGGAGAAGAGCACTGGGCAATTAGAAGATGGGAGTCTGATCGTAGTGGTCCATTAGCCTTTACTTGGAGTCTTAGAGAACAGAATGATGGAGGGAGCGGGGTTGGAGGATCGTTGCATCATAATGGAGTGCTGGTAGATTCTGCCTCAACGGATGACACTAATGGGTTCACTAGAACTTATTACCTTAACATTGAGTCTGGTGATGTTGTGGATTTGGCGCTGACTCCAGTCGGCCCTGGTGGAGATAGGGCCGATGGTGCAGACGGATCATATTATTCAATGATCATTGATGATGAGGTTAATGATATTGAAACTCAACCTGATGGATCAACGTTTGTTGCAGCTACAGGTGATGATGATGACGAGGATGGTCTTCCAGACAATTGGGAGGAGCTTTACTCGCCAGGCGATTTGACAGCTTTGAATGGAGATGGAGTGGCCGATTATGATGAGGATGGATTAAGTGATTTACAGGAGTTCAACATTAAATCAAATCCAGACGAATCTGATACAGATAATGATGGGATTGATGACTTCGCAGAAGTAGATGAACATTCTTCAGACCCTACTTTACCTGATACTGATGGTGATGGGATTGAAGATGGCGATGAGATCTTAGGTTCTCCACCTACTAGTCCGATACTAGCCGATACAGATTCTGATGGATTTAATGATAAGGAGGAGCAGTTTTTCAATAGTGATCCTACTCTTTCCAATGATACGCCTTTGACTTTATTGATCGGAAATTCTTCATCAGAGTGGTCTGACGGTATTCAAGGTCAAGACAATTGGACTAATGGTTGGCGGAATGTAACTGCTGATGGAGGTGGAGAAAATTATGACCCTCGGACCGATTTCAACGCTTTCAATGGAGGGCCAGATGACGGAGTCTGGAACGGAGTTCAACAGCAATGGAATGGAAACGCTTGGGATTTAAATACTGCAGGTGCCCCTCCATGGACTTTTCTTGGAAGCGAGGATACCCATCCTAATGGAACCAATAATGGTGAAGAGCATCATACTATTCGTCGTTGGACGGCTACTGCTGGTGAGGAAATTGATACGGTCACGCCAGTNACAATCATCTGGAATGTGCGAAAAAGGGGAGGCGGTGGTGATGGAGTCACTGGTTCTATTCATCACAATGGTGAAATGATTGATAGTCATGCAATTGCAGGTGACGACACTGTAGGGTCTGACCGGATTGTTTATGCAAACATAAGCCCGGGTGATTTTATTGATCTCGGGCACAGTCCTGTTGGAACGACTGGCACTGGCGATGGTTCTGATTCTTCTGTCAACTGGATGAGAATTGATTTGAGGTTGCCGGATAATCCTACTCAGCCGGATGGATCTACTTTTATTCCGGCTTCGGGTGAAGATACTGATGCTGACGAACTACCTGACGCATGGGAATTATCGATTTTTGATGGTGATCTTACTCAGCTTAGTGGTCTCAATGGTGCAGACCTTGATGACGATGGGTTGCCGGATATTGATGAATTTAGTCTTGGAACAAATCCAAATAATTCAGACTCAGATAAAGATGGATTAAAGGATGGAGAAGAAGTCAGTGAGCATAAGACTGACCCAAAAAATGACGATACAGATAATGATGGTATTGCAGATGGAGATGAAATAAATGGAGANAATGGTTATGTAACTTTAGCGAACAACGCTGATACTGATGGGGATGGGTTGAAAGATGGAGAAGAAGTAGAGAAACATTCAACNGATCCTTTGAAAGCTGATTCTGACGGGGATGGAGTAAATGACGGATATGAAGTGACAAGGTTCTTTGATCCTCTCGACGCATCAATTAACCCCTCAACCTTACTTGCCGATTCCTATGAGGAGTTTTCTGGAGTTCAAGGTCAAGATGACTGGCAGTATGGTTATCGTAATTTGACTCTAGATGGAGGTGAAGTTGAAAGTTATGATTCAGAAAATGATTTCGTTGCTTTTGATGAGGCAGAGCATTGGAGACCAGGTTGGAGGCTTGCTCCTTCAGCCGCCCCATGGACACTTTTTAATGGACCTGAGGGGACTCATCCAAATGGTACAAATAGTGCACCTAANGAAGAGCACTGGACAATTCGAAGATGGTCGGCAGACGAGATAACTTCAGAGACTCCAGTAGGTTTAAAGTGGCATACTAGAAAATCAAATCTTAATGGAGGAGGTGTCACAGGTAGTCTTTTTGTTAATGGAGAGATGATGGATTCTGTGTCTTTTGCCGGTAATGACGGTGTTGGTGAGATTCGGACTTGGTATGCGAACCTTAATCCTGGGGATATTGTTGATTTAGCGCTGACCCCTGTAGGTCCTGATGGTAATGCTCAAGATGGCTCAGATGGCTCAGCGAATTGGCTAAGGGTAGATACTTACATTCCCATAGGAGCAAAACAGCCAGACGGGTCTCCATTTCTTGCAGCTTTGAAGCAGGGACTACAAATTTCTGATGTATTCTTAGATATAGATAATAAGACTATCGTTGTGTCTTGGCCTTCTGGTACTGGNAGAAGCTACGCTTTAGACGTTTCGACTGGTCTTTTAGGATCANTTGAAGATGGTTCATGGGAGGAATATGATGACAGTATTCCTGGCGAAGAAGATGAGACTAGTTACGAAGTCATCATCGAAGATGAAATACCTGAGAGGTTTTTCCTAAGAGTTAGAGATATTACGGGCTTGTAATAAACAAAATTTTTTAGATATAATAGCTCTTTTGTGGAGACTTTATTTGCGCTAGTTTGAGGTGGTGCTTTTACATGAAAAATTAATACCTGCCNTTACATTNATTCTGGCAANCTTGCTNTTTTCATGCAATAAAGGTGNCAATTNAGGCGATGTAAAGCCGGCTACNAAAGTCGAAAATCAGATTCGCGAGTCGACTGTATCAGGTGTCAAACAAGAGCCTCCTGTTTATGATCCCAAGGCTGGAGGGTGGGCAGTTGAAGAATGGAATGAGAAAATCACCTCTTCTCTTAAAAAGCTTAGTACAAAAATTATTAATGACGAAAATTGGGATGTTTTTGCAGAATCAATATCTGATAATTTTGAGTCTGCTTTTTTTAGTATTCCCATTGTTCCAGAATTAATTGCTGATGGTAAAGTTGAAGTTTTTTCAAAACATGGAGACCCTATTGAGTATTCTTCATTTTCAAGTTCTCTCAAAAATTTAATAAGTTCTGTCGCATTATTGGGAAATTTAGAGAGGGCTAGTTTCAAGGTCGTTGATATTAAGGAACTAGATAAAAAGAAGATTCAATCTGAAGTCATTGTTCACTTTGGTGGAAAATCAAAAGGCACTTACCGTGAATTAAAGGGACTAATGAAAATGATATGGTCCATAAAGGAAGACAGTACGAATCTTGTTTCTGTTCAAGGGACTTTTANAGCATCNCTTTCCACAATTGGNAAATTTGTTGATGTNACTGAATCNGCCTTTGGTAATGTTGTTGATTTTAAGNATCAGTTTTATCGTGGTCAGGATTATTGGACTTCAAGGATAGAGATGTTGACGGGTATTGATGTGGGAGGTTGGCAGGGNGTTTCAATTGCAGATGTTAATGGTGACAACCTCGATGATGTATATATTGCTCAGCCAGGCGGGTTGCCTAATAGACTATATGTGAGAAACAGTGAAGGAGGCTTTGAAGACTGGTCGAAAAGTTCATTCATTAATTTCTTGGATTCCTCTCACGGGAACCTTTTCGTTGATCTGGANAATGATGGTGATCAAGATCTTGTCTCTGGTGTTCAGGANGGNTTGTTNATTATGGAAAATAATGGAGCAGGGGTTTTCTCCAAGAGAGTCGCCCAATTATTACCTTCTGCTGTCCCTTATTCAATTACTGCTACCGATTATGATAAGGATGGGGATCTCGATTTCCATGTTTGCTGCTATAACCGGAAAGCAGGNATTCAACATCATCTTTTTGCNCGGCCTGTACCTTATCATGATGCCAATAATGGTGGAAGAAATGCCCTCTTTCGTAATGACGGAAATTGGCAGTTTAAGAATGTTACCGTTTTGGAAGGTATGGAGCAAAATAATCAGAGGTTTAGTTATGCTGCTTCATGGGAGGATTATGACAATGATGGTGATATGGATCTCTATATTGCCAATGACTTTGGTAGGAATAATCTTTATCGCAANGACCACGGGGCTGTGGAAGGTTCACGATTCAAGGATGTCTCTGAAGAGGTTGGTGTAGTTGATATTGGTCCAGGGATGTCAGTGACATGGGGCGATTATGACAATAATGGGCTCCCTGACCTTTACGTTTCCAATATGTTTTCATCAGCTGGAAATAGGATTACTTCACAGGAGCGGTTTCATAATTCGGCTGATCAGAATACTAGAAATTACTACAGAAGGCATGCCAGAGGGAATTCACTTTTTACCAACTTAGGTAACGGATTTTTTGAAGATCATAGTATTTCAAGGGGAGTGAATGTTGGCCGTTGGGCATGGGCTTCTCGTTTTGAGGACATGGATGGTGATGGTTATCAGGACATTTATGTAGCCAATGGATTTATAACGCAGTCTGATTCTGGTGACTTGTGAAGTTTTTATTGGCGGCAGGTCGTGTCGCAGTCTCCTCTTTCTGATTCGAGAGGTGCTTCAGATTCTTATTTAGAATCCTTTGGAAAATTAGCCCAAAGAATACGCTCAGGAAATTCGTTCAGTGGTAATGAAAGAAATTGTGCATTTATAAATTCTGGTGATGGTAAATTTGCTGATGTTTCATATTCGCTTGGTCTAGATTTAATAGACGATTCTAGAGGCTTAGCAGTGACAGATTTAGATGGAGACGGCGACCCTGATTATTTTTTAACTAATCGAACGGCGCCGCGTTTTAGGGTGCTTAGAAATGACTTAAAGAATGAGAACAGGTGGTTGGTTCTAAAATTAATAGGTGACCCCAATAAAAAATGTTCGAGGGACGCTATTGGTGCAAGGGTTGAAGTTAGGCTAAATGATAGAAATATTTTCAGAACCCTTTACGCGGGGGATTCTTTTTTAAGTCAATCATCGAAGGATCTGAGATTTGGAATCGGTAAATCTGAAACTCTTCAAGATGCCAGAGTTCGATGGCCTTCTGGTGAAATTGAAATTTTTGAACTTGATTCTGGAGTGGGAAAATTCATTTTGAGCCAAGGGTCTGGAAAAATTGAGAGTCATGAGAGAATTACCTTCAAAGAGAAGTTTGCTCNGGTGCCTTTAAAGCTTCCTAAAAAAACTGATGAGCTCAGGATTAGGCTTTCACAGCCATTGAAATTGCCAGAAGGCCTTGATTATAAAGATCTCAATGGCAATAAATTACTCGTAGATGAGTTAACTCAAAATGGCCCATTGTTGATTAATTTATGGGCCACTTGGTGCGCGCCATGCCTTAAGGAGCTTAAAGAGTTAGCACAAAATTCTTCAATTTTAAGAGATGAAAGGATCGAGGTCATTGCTCTCAGTGTTGATAACATATATGAAGATAGGGGAATCGGATCAGAAGAAGTAATTGAAAAAGTTCGTCTCTCTGGATACGAAGGTCGTTTAGGTTTTGCTACAAGATCATTGGTGGATACGCTTGATGGTNTGATTAAGAAATCAGTTTATAGGCATAATGATTTTCCAATACCTTCAAGCTTTCTGATNGATAGAGGCTCTTGGTTGACGGTTATATATAAAGGGCCAGCGAGTTTCAACCAGATCATTGAAGACAAAAATAAAATGGGTCTAGGTCCAGACGTCGCGAGAAAAGAATCTTCTCCATTCGAGGGGTTATGGACACAAAAAGAATTTATTAGAAACCCGATAGCAGTATCAAAANTTTATTTTAATTCTGGTTATCCTGAGGAGGCTAAAAATCATCTTTCAAGTTTTCTTTCGACCCACAAGGTGATACCAGGAAAAGACATAGGGTCTCGAAAATTACTCCAACTTTCACAGGTTCATTTCCAGCTTGCTGAAATTCTATCTAAATTAGGAGATAATGATACAGCCTTAAGCCAATTCAAGGCGGCATCACATCTCAATCCAAATAATGAGAGAATGAAGCTAAGAAAAATTTTTTCAATGGCAGAAGCAGGAGAGGGAAAAGAAGCAGAAGGCTTGGCCAAGAAACTTTGTGAGAAATTCCCACAAAACATTAATCATCTAACTTTGCTAGGTGATGTTTATTATGCTCTCGGCAAGGAAAAAAAGGCTGCGGATACTTATACCAAAATACTTAGGATCAATTCAAAAACAATTCCTGCAATTCAAGGTTTATCATGGATAAAATCTACCTCTAAAAATGTTCAATTGAGAGATGGCAAAGGGGCGGTNCAACTTGCTGAATTTCTTATGAAATCTCCTGGGGCTAGCAATAACGAAGAATTTAATATGATTATTGGGGCTGCTTATGAAGCAATTGGAGAATATGAAAAATCCAAATTCTACTTAAAAACGTCCTATGATTTAGCGNTAGATAGATACTCGACTGAAACAATAAAAATGATTAATCAAAATTTTCCTAACTTTCTTAACAAAGATAATTGATTGATCTAACTTAATCTAGTTTTAAGATTATTTTTTTCANATCACNAACCTTGCGNACTTTAAAAAAGAAGCGAAAGTAGACNTTTATTTTATGTCATTAATAGATCGATTAGAGCGACGAATGAGCTGGGTAGCTATTCCTGGAGTTGTTAAAATCATTATGCTTTTTCAGGCATTGGTATGGCTTTTAAACATCTTTCGTGATGATGACATGCTTCTTCATACCCTACTTTATTTAGATAAGGATTTGATTTTAAGTGGTCAGGTGTGGAGGCTCTTTAGTTTCATCTTCATTCCACCTGTTGGTGCAACTAGTTTTATATTTATGTTTTTTGCGGTGTTTTTTACTATTTTCTTAGGAAGCATGTTAGAAGAAATTTGGGGAAGTTTTAAGCTAACTCTTTACATAATTGGAGGTGTGGCAAGTGTTGTAATCTCTGAATTTTTAATTGGGTTTCCCAATAATTCAATAATGTTCCCTACCTTCCTCATTATTGAGTCTATTCTGTTTGCCTGTGCCGTTTATAATCCAAATTATGTCGTAAGGTTATTTGCCATTATACCGATACGTTTATTCTGGATTGCTATTTTTGCCGCCGGAATTCTTTTGCTTCAAGCTCTTAATGATCTAAGAACAGCCAGTCTCATTCTTGTATCACTGTTACACTTTTTCGTCGTTTTTATTCCAGGGATGAAGAGATCAATTCAAGTTAAGGCTCAGGTTTCGAGTAGGAGAAACCAGTTTGAGAATGCTCAAATTAGTAAAGATGAAGCTCTTCATTACTGCGAATATTGTGGCAAAACCGAGAAGGATGATGAGGAACTCATTTTTAGGGTTGCTGCCAATGGTGTTGAATTTTGTGAGGACTGTCGTGATCAATTAAGGGTTCTAAAAAGTGATGAGCATAGTCCTTCTCGGAT
>PAHQ01000033.1 GCA_002705125.1 Verrucomicrobiales bacterium
TCATATAGTATTTTTTGACAAATCTTTTTTCTGAAACCATTGGAAAAAAGTTCTTAAACATTCTATTTGTAAATTCTGCTCTATGCTCTTTTTTAATTGAATAATTAAGTATTTTTTTTATTTTGACGTTTTGATCTAAATTTTTTTGAGTTTTGTAAACTAACTTTTCGAATATTTTTAAATTTTGACTGTCAATTAATTTACCGGTCAAATTTTTATTTATATATTTCATGATTTGATCATTCTTTATTTTAGATAGGATAATATGATTTTTATGAACTGGAAGAATTTTTAGAGTTATTCCTAAAGATCATAATGGGTATTCATTCGAAAAAAGAGACGTTAGTACTCTGGATGGTGCGATTAACGCGCTAATGTCTTCTGATTTGGAAAGTAGATACCTTGGATGGACCTCCCTTCATAAAATGGGGCTTGATAAAACAGAGAAGGCCTTGATGAAGTTGATATCTGATAAGGATAGGATAAAACGAGCCAGAGCTGCATGGTGTCTTGGCAAAATGCCTGGTGCAGGGGATAAAGTTATATCAAAAATCAGTAAAGACCTTGATTCTGATATGAGAATTGTTGCTATTCGACTTGCTAGACAATTAGGTTCAAATGTAGAGAGTCTTATTAATGAGCTATCCAATGACGTCAGTTTTCAAGTTAAGAGAGAGTGCGCAATCGCCCTTAGAGAACTTGATGGGGAAAATGTAGCTGCACTATGGGCTAAGTTAGCTTTACAACACAATGGAAGCGATCGTTGGTATTTAGAGGCGTTAGGAATAGCCGCAGATGGTAATTGGGACAATTGTTTTAAAGCATGGATCGAAGCAGGGGGTAAATGGGATAGCAAAGCGGGTAAGGATATAGTTTGGAGATCTAGAGGTAAGATGGCTCCTGAATTCTTAGCTAAAATTGTAAAAGGTCCAAATACCAATGAGGAAGAAAAGCCAAGGTATATGCGAGCATTTGATTTTCACTCTGGCCCTGAAAAAGATGCAGCTTTGCAGAGTATATTGCTTGAGTAAATATCAACTCATTGCTTAATAGTGAGAAAAATTTGTCTAATCTTAACTCTTCTTACTGCATGTTTGAATAGTAATGCTGATGATGCTAGGGACGCATTAATTGTACAAACGGTATTAAAATTAGAAAACTTTGATTACGGGAAAAGTTCAGAAAAAGTTAAAGGTTCTATACAACGTTATCTTGAAAAAAATCTAGGATCAGAGGTTTATTTCAATTTAGTTGATCGCTTTTCAATAATTTCACAGACAGATAATCTTATTGATTTATCCTCAAATGATACTGTTAACTCTAGGGCAGTAGCTTTACTGGATAAATTAGGGGGCGTAGAATCAATAAAGAAAGGTCTTAAACTGAATGGTGATAAAAGAACTAAGTTCATCAATTCATTAGGCACAGTCAATTCGAAGAATTCAGTTAAAGAATTATCAAATATTGTTCTAAGCGGACAAGNGTCCGACCTTATTAGTGCTTCCACNGCCTTAACGAAAAGTGCTCTCGGTCAGGAGCAATTATTGATAATGATAGAGAATGAAGGATTACCTGAACGAGTAAGAGGTGATACCTTAGATTTACTTTCTTCATCAGTTAATCCAGAAGTTAGAGAGAGAGTTGCTAAATTTATNAATTCGAATGTTAAACTTAATAAACTCAAGAATTATGATGTTCAGAAATTGATAAAATTAAGAGGTGACATTGTAAATGGTAAAAAAGTATACATGAAGTCATGTTTTACTTGTCATAAAGCTGGTGATATCGGTATCGATTTTGGTCCAGCTCTGACGGAAATAGGNGACAANCTTGCACGTGAAGCGATGTATGTATCAATTATTAAACCTAGTCAGGCTATAAGCTTTGGGTATGAAGGTTTTAATATTAAGACTAAGAATGGGTTAGCTCTAATCGGCTATATNACAAGTGATAGTGATAAAGAGCTAGTNGTTAGGGTTCCCGGAGGTGCATTAATTCCAACTGCCAAATCTGACATACTCGCAAAGACTGCTATTAAAGGGTCTCTAATGCCCGAGGGGTTAGTTTCTGCAATGACTGAAAATGAATTAGTTGACCTTGTTGAGTATTTAATGACCCTTAAGAAGAGTTCTTGATACTTCTGCATACTATACTTGCCTCTAAATTCTTGTAGGNTAATATATTAAAAATTTTTTTATTTGTGTCATCAAAGAANACAGACCTCGTAGACCATGGATTTATGGATGCTCGCATTAAGCTTATTGATGTTGCAGCTTTCCTGGATCGAATTGAAAGGCATGGTCAGACTGATGATTACAGATTTGATGCGCTTAAAAATGCCATCACTGAATTACAATCAGATGAAATTGGTAGAGTAAAAAGAATTCTAGATTTATTAAGTGATCAATCAACTGAGCCAATAGCTGAGGCAAGTATACAGGGTGCGTTCGGAGCGCCTAAAGTTGTTAATTAATCTAATATTTACTAATGAGATACATTGAACCTCATGCTCACATGGTCAGTAGGACTACCTCTGATTATGAAGCTCTAGCGCATGCAGGTTGTAAGGCTGTGAATGAGCCGGCATTTTGGGCGGGCTTCGATCGTTCATCGGCAGATGGTTTTTATGATTATTTTAGACAAATTACGGAATATGAACCAAAGAGAGCGGCAAAGTTTTGTATAGACCATTATTCTTGGCTCTGTATAAATCCAAAAGANGCAGAAGATNTAGGGTTGGCNAGAGAGGTNATATCAATAATACCAGATTTCATTAANTGTGATAATGTCTTAGGTATTGGTGAGATTGGANTAAACAAAAATTCAAAGAACGAGTTNATGATATTGGAGGAGCATATTCAACTTGCTGTTGATCATGACCAGATGATTCTNGTTCANACTCCNCACCTTGAGGATAAGTTAAAGGGNACNAAGTTAATTGTTGATGCTTTAAATAATCAANCTTCTTTAGANCCTTCTAGAGTCATAATTGATCATATCGAAGAGCATACTGCTGGCATTGTTTTATCCAATGGTTATTGGGCAGGAATGACACTTTATCCTGAATCGAAAGTGACTCCTAATCGAGCNATTGATATGCTNGAAATTTATGGAACTGAAAATGTTTGGATTAATAGTGCGTGCGACTGGGGAATTAGTGACCCGCTTTCAGTTCCTAAAGCAGCTCTTGAAATGANGANAAGNGGNTATGATGATGGATTCATAGATAAGATAGTATACAAGAATCCTGTTCAATTTATGTCNCAATCTGAAAANTTTAAGCTCAGTTGATTATTNATATTGAGTCTAATTTGTAANAGAGACCCGNAATTTTATGCAAATTAANNAAGNAATCCATCTTGCNTATTGCACAAANATTCACCGAGGAGAGGGTTGGAGAGANACTTTTGATGGNCTTAANAATTATACTCTTAAAGTAAGAGACAATGTCTCGAAGGGTAAACCTTTTGCAATTGGNCTGCGCCTTGGAAATAGTGCGGCAGTAGAGCTTTCAGAAGATGGGTCAGGGAGAATTGAGGAATTCATAAAATGGTTAGATGAAAATAACTGCTATGTTTTCACAATTAATGGTTTCCCATATGGACAGTTCCACGGTGCCAGAGTGAAAGAGCAAGTTTATAGNCCNGACTGGACATCTAATAATCGACTTGAATATACTAAACTTCTTTTTGATATTTTATCAAAAATATTACCNTCAGGNATAAGTGGAAGCGTTAGTACTTTACCAGGTTCNTTTAANGAATTTATTTNCAATGAAGNAGAGCAGGNNGCTCAAATNATTGATAATTTAGGNNTNTGTGGAGATTATGTTAAAAAGTTAAGGGAATCNACTGGCAAGGATTTGCATCTTGGTCTNGANCCTGAGCCNCTTGGNTGGTTTGAAAANACAATAGAAACTATNAACTTTTTTGAAAAGTTTCGTTCTGTTCATGGTGACAAATATAATTCAATAATCGGTGTTAATTATGACACTTGCCATCTAGCAATAGAATATGAAAATGCAAATGAGTCATTATTACTTCTAAAAGAAAATGACATACGAATAAGTAAATTACATTTAAGTTCTGCTCTTAAACTTAAACCTGACCAGCCTGCAGTTAATTATTTAAAAAAATTTGAAGAAGACGTATACCTACATCAAGTTATTGCTAGGTATAAAAATGGTGAATTGGTTCGGTTTCGTGACCTTCCAGATGCAATTAAAAATTTTAATTCTCATGAAANGAGTGACGCTCTNGAGTGGAGAGTCCATTTTCATATCCCCTTACATTCCTCTCCAAGTGAAGTCTTTAGTGATACAAATGATCATATTAGAGAAACTCTAGAGGTATTAAGTTTAGACCCTACNTTGTGTGCGCATTTAGAAATGGAAACTTATACCTGGGAAGTCCTACCAAAGAACATGCAAACTAATGATGTGGTTGATCAATTGAGTCATGAATATAAGTGGACTCTTAATGAGCTGGAGTCTGTTGGTTTGGTTGCATCGTGAAAAACAAATTTTTAGCCGTTTTAGAACTCTGTAGGATATCTAATTTGCCTACTGTCATATCAAATTGCTTTGCAGGAATTTTAGTCGCTGAGGGGATTTCAGAATCAGCTTTAATTCCTATTTTGATAGGTGCCTCGTTAGTTTATTCGGGTGGAATGGTTATGAATGATGCTGTTGATTTTCGCTACGATAAAAAGTTTAAGAAGTCTAGGCCGATCGTGAGTTCTAAAATATCTCTTTTTTCTAGCTGGCAATTAGCCGTTTTATTTTTGGTATCTGGAGCAGTGTTTTTAGTAATTGGAAGCACTTCATATTTCTGGGTAGCGTTATTGATCATAAGTATAATTTTCTATAACTTATTTCATAAAAAATTTGGGATTACTATTTATGTCATGGGTTTTTGCCGGTCATTATTATATTTTATAGCAGGCTATACACTCCCTTTAAGTAGCAGTATTATTTTATGGGGACTAGCTCTTGGTTTGTATACTGCTGGTATTACTCTTGTTGCTCGAGGTGAAGATAAAGACCAGAAAGTTAAAATGATAGGTNTCATATTGTTAACTACGCCTGTTTTTTTATCTATTTATTTTTCTCTTAGTAAGTTGAATCTTATTTTCCCAATAATCTTCTCATCATTAGCTCTTATAGTTCTTATTCTATATTCTTTGCGCATTATAAATAGTGAAAAACCTGGTAAGATTGGAAAAGCGGTTTCATTACTTATTGCTGGGATGTGTGTTGTTGATTCAATGGCAGTATCTTCCGTTCTAGGTTATGAAGGATTATTTTTTATATTTGGCGTTCCAATAGTATTAATTTTTCAAAGAAAAATAGCTGGCACGTAGTTTGTTGATCCAAAAAATTTTCTTCGTTCTTGTTCTAGATTAATTGTTGAATATCAATTATATTAGNTATTGCNAAATATTTACTAATGATTGAAAGGCCTATTCATTTAGAACTTGTTCATAGAGTTGAGTTTACTCGGGATTTATTTTCCCCCGTAAATTCTGTCCTTGCAGATATTGTTTCTAAGTGNNAGGNAAGCCACAGTTCAAGGTTTATTGTATTTGTGGATGGTGGAGTTGTAGGAGGTAATCAAAATTTACTTAGGGAAATCATATCATGGTTCAATGCTAGAGATGGAGAGTTAGAGCTTGTTGATTCACCAATTGTTCTTCCCGGAGGTGAGCCATGTAAAAATGATTGGTCCTTGATACCTGAGGTCTGGGAAAAAATTAATAAGAATAACATTGATAGGCATTCTTTTNTTATGGCTATTGGTGGTGGTGCATTTCTTGATATGATTGGGTTTGCCGCGTCAACNGCTCATAGAGGAGTTAGATTAATCAGGGTTCCCACAACTAGTCTGAGTCAAGGTGATGGTGGAGTGGGCGTAAAAAATGGAGTGAATTTTTTTGGTAAAAAGAACTGGATAGGATCGTTTGCTGTTCCATACGCAGTGATTAATGACTTTTCTTTTCTGGAGACACTTGATGATAAATCTAAACGTGCCGGAATCATTGANGCTATTAAGGTCGCACTTGTTAGGAGNAAGGAGTTTTTTCTTCAAATTGAAGAAAGGGCTGAGGATTTATTTAACTTAGATCAAGATGCATTAGAATATGTTATTCAACGAAGCGCTGAGGAACATGTTGATCATATATCTACATCCGGAGACCCTTATGAATTAGGCTCGGCAAGACCTCTTGACTACGGGCATTGGGTTGCTCATAAACTTGAACAAATAAGTTCTTTTAAAATTGGACATGGTGAAGCAGTGGCAATTGGGGTAGCAGTCGATTTAATTTATTCCAAATTGGTCGGAGTGATCTCAGAAGCAGATTGTTTTCGGATTTTGAAGCTCATTCAATCTGTGGGCTTTAAAATTTATTCNCCCGAATTGGAAAAAACAGAATCTGGTAAATCAATTATATTACATGGTTTAGAGGAATTTCGTGAACATCTGGGAGGCATTTTGACAATCACATTAGTACCGGAAATAGGAAGAAAAATTGAGGTTAATGAAATGGATAAAGACGAGATTCTAAATGCCATTAACGAATTACATAATAAATGTAAGGAGTACTCTTAATTATTCATAAAAGTTGTCCTATTCAGATATACCTACTCTAATGAGAAGAACTCCCTCAGAAGCATCAATTTCATTAAATGTGGTTTGGTCTCCTTGAGATTGGTATGCATCATCAACGTCAGACCACTCTTGTCCATCTTGAGAGGTCCAAATAACATACAATCCACCCGGCTTTGAATTCCAAGTAATGCTTGCAGTTTTGTTGTCAGAATTATATTCAATATTTGTAATTTCAAAGGCTACCTGNCCTGGTGCGATATCTGGTCCGTTCTTATTACTAACTTTAACGCCAATCGAATCCATTGCGCCATCATAGATTCTGAAATCTTCCCATGANGCATTAGCTGTATTATCATTCCACTGTGANCTTCCTAGGAAGAAGTCAGTGTCATTTAATTCGGAGAGTTTGTTTGGAGTAGAGCCTTCCTTCACAAGATCTCCATTTTTATAAACAGATATTTTGGATTGCCCTGCTTGTTCTGGACCTCCATCAACTGTTACCACCCAATGAATTTGTTCATCTAACGTGTTGGTAGGTCTGCCACCGAAATCTTGCAGTGTTATGTTAGATTGAGCATTCCATCTTAATTCATTAAGGTTAATATCCGTTCCCCTTGAGAAGGACATATGCATTACATTATTAGTACCTGATCCAACACTAAAGACTCTTGACCAATTTTGGACTGAGTATTGGGTTGTCCACGTTTCAATAGTGGTGCTTTCAAGAGAGCTAATGAGGCTTGCAGGTAATCTTACGAAATCTGTATCAGCTCGAACTCCGCCCGGTAAAGTAATTTTACCGTCATTTACATTACCTTGATTTTGACCGCCGTCTTCCAATACACCATTTGATCCTCCAATGGAATCTATTAGAATAGTACCGTCGCCTCCAATTTCATCGAACGACCATCTATGAATCAGCTCGGGTAGTTTTGCTGCTGGCAAACTGTTTGGATCCAAAGGATTAGATCCATTCTCAAATTCTACTCCATCTGTAATGCCATCTCCATCTGTATCACTAATTAAAGGATTTGTTCCNATACTGATTTCCTGGCCGTCATTTAGTGAATCGCCATCTGTATCGGCAAGGATAGGTGAGGTTTGATTAATAACTTCATCTCCGTCGAGTATTTCATCATTATCGGTATCCTGTTCTTCAGGGTCACTACCTAATTGAATTTCAGCCACATTAGATAAGCCGTCATTATCCTGATCTAATTCAGCATCGGACGGATCTTCAGGATCTAAGAAATCATATTTATCCTCGATAGAATCACTGATGCCGTCTTCATCTGTGTCGATAGATGCACTAGGACCNTCAAGAGTATTTTTTTGAATTTGGTCAGTNGTTAAGATTCCNTCATAAATTCTAAACTCATCCCAAGAGGCATTTGCAGTATTATCTCCCCATTGTGATCTTCCTAAGAAAATATCATTATCATCGAGGCCTGAAAGGTCATTGTTTGTATTTCCAACCCTAGATTCTATACCGTTCCTGAAAACGGTAACTTGTGTTTCGCCGTTCGGTCCTCCGACATCATTAATAGTGANGACCCAATGAACTTGCTCATCAATAGGATTGGCAGGTGCTCCACCAAAGTCCTGTAGAGTCATATTGGCTTGAGCATTCCAGCGAAGCTCATTCTGGTTATTATTCGTGCCTCTGCTAAAGGACATATGCATGACATTATTGGTTGATGAACCAATGCTAAATACCCTGGACCAATTTTGAGCTGAGTGCTGAGTTGACCAAGTTTCTAAAGTCGCGTTTGTTAGTGGGCTTAGTAAATTTGCAGGAAGTCTTATGTAATCACTATCATTTTTTCCTCCACCAGATAGAGTAACTGAACCGTCTTTAACTTCACCGTCATTATTTCCTAGATCAACGATTTCGCCATCAGCGCCACTTATTGAGTCACTTAANGTAGTGCCAGCTCCTCCTATTTCGTCAAATGTCCATTGGTGAATTAAATTNGCCTCTCCGATCATAAAAACAGTGAGCTCTTTTTGTTGANTTATGCCTTCACTGTCAGTGGCTGATATAGTGTAGATAGTGGTTTCTTCCGGGGTTACTTCAATTTCTGATAAGTCAGTTACATCACCGATGTCTTCATCTATTTCTATACTTTCGGCTCCAACTATGTCCCACGTTAACGATATAGTATCTCCCTCGTTTATTGGGTTCGGAGAAGCAATAAATGAATTAATCCTTGGTCCGCCCTTGCCAAAGATTGCACGGTCTCCATCGAAGCTTTGTTGAACGTCTTCAAGCGACAACGTTGTATCATGAACTTTAATTTTGGCTATACTTAATTCAGCAGATAAATTATCTACCCTCGTTCCGTTGTTTTCGTTTTGATTTCCTATAACTATTGGTAGTGGGTTTCCACTTGTATCGGTTTCGTGCGTATTGAAAATAGGCCCATCATTTTCAGAGTTTGATAATTCGCCATCAACATAAATTGATCGTTCATTCGATATTCCATCATATGTTAGAACCAAGTGATGCCATTCGTTTGTCGAAGGATTACCGCCTCCAGGTTGGAAAGGCATATCAGCAGCGCCTCCCCATCCTCCAAGGGCACCCCATGTATTATGATTGCCGTACAGCATTGACCAATTCGTTGCATCTGGACCTCCTCTTCGTCCCCAAGCGATAATGGTTTCTTCGGCAGGAACAAATTCATTCCATACCCAAGCTTCTATACTTCTACTGGCATTACCTGTTAAAGGCGTTGAGTCTGGGCCGATGTACCAATCATTGTTGCCATCAAGTGTAACAGCATTAACGCCATCAATGGTCTCAATATTAGGTGTATCAAATTCAGCTTCAAAATCTCCTGCTAGTGAGCCTTGNTTAATGATAGTCTGAAGTGGTCCAGGGTCTAAACCCGTTAAATCTATGTCAATTAGGGCGCTCCCATCAGAAACTATTATTAAAATAGAATCTGTTTGAGATAAACCTNCATCATCTGTGGCAGTAATAGTAAAGGTTGTGGTTTCTTCAATTGANACATCAACCTCTTCTTCATTCGAAACATCACCGACTCCATTGTCAATAGAGATTTTCTCTGCTCCATCTATCTCCCAGCTCAAGGTAATTGTATCGTCAGGGCTAATTTGAGTTTCAGAGGACTCGAAAGATATGATTTCAGGACCCCCTTTACCGAATTGGTTTTTGTCTTCATCAAAGCTCTGTAGTACGTCGTTTTCGGTTAGAACAAGATCGTGAACTTTGATTTTGGCGATACTTAAATCAGCTGAGAGATTATCACTTCTGGTGCCATTTGATTCGTTTTGATTTCCTATAACCATTGGTAGAATAAGTCCACTGTCATCGGTTTCATGAGTGTTAAATATAGGACCATCATCTTCGCTGTTAGTGAGTTGGCCATCGACAAAAATGGATCTTTGGTTGGACTGTCCATCATAGGTTAGTACGAGATGATGCCATTCATTTGGTGCCGGTGCTCCTCCTCCTGGATAAAATGGCATATCAGGTGCTCCACCCCACGCCCCAAGAGCCCCATAACTTGAGTTAACACCATAAAGCATAGAAAAATTCGTAGCATCAGGTCCACCTCGTCGTCCCCACGCAAAAATTGTTTCCTCACTCGGTACGGATGGATTCCATACCCATGCTTCGATGCTTCTACTGGCACTNCCTGTTAATGGAGAAGACTCAGGGCCAAGGTACCAATCGTTGTTACCATCAAGTGTTACAGCATTAACTCCGTCAACGGTTTCAATATTAGGAATATCNAATTCAGCTTCAAAATCACCTGCAAGACTGCCAGTATTAACGATTGTTTCCGCAGGACCAGTTTCTTCTTCGGTGAGGTCTATATTAATTATTACGTCTGAAAATATTAACCCGTTTAAAGGTATCAAGAGAAAGGTAAGNAGAGCTNTAAACCTATAATAAAAAGGNAGTTTCATANNTATTANGATATCAACTGNNGCCTTTAAATTAAAGAAGTTTTATAATTATANTTTTTACGAGAAATGCATAAATTAAATATTTAATAAGTTATTTTGAAATTTTTAGTCTTATTAGGAATAATATGATTGGTTATCTTGGAATCTGGCCATGTTATAGTTATATTAGCACCGGCAAATTTNTTCGAGANTGTTATTTGATTTGNTGATTGAGATAAATAGCCGCTTCCAGATTTTATAGTGCGAAATAATTTTGTATTATCTTTTTCGATAAATAATCTAGATCCTATTGCGTCTGGATTCTTATCATTTCCAATAAGAGTGACTTTGATTCTTGGTTCATCATCTTTTGCTGGGTTTACACTGAAAGAGTGAATCGGTCCGTCATTAGTGGTTACTAATAACTCCTGATAGCCGTCTCCATCTAAATCTCCCCATGATAACGATTTACTGTCGCCTGGAAGAGCAATTCCACTTTGCTCCGCTGTTAATGGAGTAAAATTACCAGTGCCGTCACCTAATAATACTAAGCTCAAGGCATTATCCATNGGCCTAGTTTCTATCTGAGGGCTATAAAANTTCTGAGCAAGAAATATATCGATGTTTCCGTCTGTATTTATATCAGCCAACTTAATTCCGAATGAAGGAGATAATTGTGCTTTGTTTGGAAGGGGATTATAATCAAGTTGTAACTCTTCATCCTTNGAAGAGTTGATGAATATTCCAGTAGTCAATGTGTTCGCTTCAAACCTCTTAGATGTTCCAATTGTAGAAATATTATACAGTTCAGTTAATGATGCTGTTGCAAAGTTATGAAATGTCTTCATTTTTTCCTTTAAGAAAGGCATGGCTCCACTGGAGCAGCTAAATCCTCGGTGAGGATAGCATTCCCCATTCTCAAAACCCGCTTCTAGAAGTTCAGGATCACCATCTTTATCAAAGTCACCATAGAANAGTAGTTCAGGCTCTTCTGTNGTTGCTTTATACTTTGTATTCAGTCCAAAATTAGTTGCNACTAAATCAATGTCCCCATCATTATCTACATCGCAAGCATCTATACCATTCCACCATCCTGTAAATTCAAGTTTGTTGAATTTAGTGTTTATAAGATTTCCATTTTTATTNATGTAAACTTTAATTGGACCCCATTCATGGGCAACTACAAGATCCTGCCATCCGTTATTATCTAAATCGCACCAGACTGATGATGTTACCAGACCTGATATATGAAGGTCCTTTGATACAGATTGAGTAACATCTTTAAAGTTTCCATTNCCATCNTTTTCCAATAGTGNNGATAGTGGAGTAATAGGGTATTTTCCTGGNACAGAGCGACCNCCTATAAATAAATCAAGATCACCATCTCTGTCGAAATCACATGCAGTTACACAAGATCCACTGTTAAGATTGTCTGGTATAGACTTAGATTGAGCTTTAGTGAATTGCCCTTTTCCATTTCCGAAATAGATTCTGTCTTTGAACCTTTCGTGATTCGGGGGGGCTTCAACGCTACCACTCACAATATAAAGATCTAGNTTACCATCTCCATTAGCTTCAAAAAATAATGCACCCATATCCTCACTGCCAGCTTCTGGTATGGCAGGAGTAAATGGTGTTTCACTGAGCCTGCCATTGCCATCGTTAATTAAAAGTCTTCCAATAGATCCAGTGCTACCACCCAAGAACAGATCATCGTCACCATCGTTGTCAATGTCTCCTCTAGCCAGTCCAGGGCCTAATTGGGAAAGCTTATTAGGGAGAAGCGGTTGGTGTTTAAAGTCAGGAAACGGCTGCTCCCAGTGAGGGCTAATATCACGTGTATGTTCCGTTTTAACAAAAATTGGATTTAGTTTTTTTGTTTCTTTGTGGTTGGTGGATTTATTTAAATTAGGTTCATTAAAATGATAATGGCGATTAGCCGTAAGTTTAACATTTTCGGTTTGTGTTCCATTGGGCCAATTAATAATTAATTTTGATACGAGTTCTTCATTCCCGAGTCCGAAGTGAATAATGTTTTGATCAGTTGAAGAAAACCCTCTAAATGGGTGGTTGTCTCTTATTTGAATTCCTGATTGAGTGATGAGTTTAATCTGTGCTCCAATTGAATCTTTGTTGAGGCTAGAACTTGAAAGTTTTATGGTTATCCTGTTCCCATTGGCGTGATTCTCATAAACTGATACTGGTTTATTCAGGTTAGTAACAATCAAGTCAAGGTCACCATCCGCATCTAGATCTGCTCTAGATGCACCATATGCCATTGATAGTTCATTCAGTCCCCAAATTTTCGATGTATCTTTAAATTTAAGATCACCCATATTTTTGAATGACAAGTTTTTTTCAGGTCTTGATGGAAGGTTCTCGTATAAAGACCATTCATTTTTCTCAATAAGTGTTTCTTTACTGATAGGATTATCTGAGTTATTAAAGTTCCTGCTTATTCCGTTACTTACAAAAGCGTCAATCAGACCATCCTCATCAAAATCAGTAAGCTTAACAGACCATGACCAGTCACTGCTATAAAGATTAGAAAGGTAGGCTGTATCTAAAAATCTATTAGCTTTACCTGCGTTCAGGAACATGCAGTTTCTCATATATTGCNTAGGATCCGCAGTGAGCATAAATTGATTATTTGCACCCATTGTACCCATTGATGTTTTCGACTTGTAGTGAGTTGTTCCTGCCATATCCACGACAAAAAGATCTAATAGTCCATCATTATTAATATCTGCCGCGTCAGCGCCCATGCTAAACCATGGAACGTGCGGCAAATACGATTTTGTCACATCTGTAAAGGTTCCATTTCCATTATTTCTGTAAAGGAAATCGGGGCCTTCAAAATCATTAGCAATATATAAATCTTGATTCCCATCATTATTAAAATCCCACCACGTNACTGAATTTCCCTGCCATGGTTTTATATTTATTCCAGCCTCAACGGAAGCATCTCTGAAGATTCCGTTTTCATTGATCATAAGAAAATCTCTCGCTCCAGCAGTATCTAATTTGAAGCCTGTAGTGGAATTAAGATTTACTTGAAAGTACTTACTGTAGCTAGGGAGTACTTGGTATGTTCCATCTTTAAATACTGTAGGTGGCGTTTTAGGTTTACCCCCTTTTCGATAATGTCTATGACCTAAAAGATAGGCATCTAAATCACCGTCATTGTCATAATCAGCGAATGCTGCCATGAGAATAGCACCATTAATGTCTAGGCCAAATTTCTTTGAGTTTTCCTTGAAAATCCCTTTGCCATCATTAATGAATAGTTGGTTCGGCGAATTGTAATTGCATGCATATATATCAAGATCCCCATCACCATCAATATCAACTATTGGCGCCCCGGCCGTCCAGCTGCTTCCACCTGTTAAATTAGCCTCAACCGTATTATCTGAAAAAGTGAAGTCTCCTTTGTTAAGATAAAGTTTATTAAAGCCAGGTCCATTAGCTATAAAAACGTCCACAAGTCCATCATTATTAAGGTCTCCACTAGAGGCGCCTCCACAAGCAAATGCAGAAACATATACTCTTTTTAGTGGGTGAGTTTTATCAATTGGTAAAATAACGTCTATTCCTGATTTCGTTGATTCAATCTTTTTGAATAAAGTCTCCCCCATGGGTTTTCTTGATGGTAATGATGTTACGGAATTTATATCAATCGGTTCACTTGAGAGAGATGTACTCAATGAGACAGCAATTAAAAAAATGAAAATTTGTATATTATAGGTCATTCGTTTCTTTATTTAATTTTTTCTTGAGTAAAATAATAGAGGACCATTATTTTGAGCAAAAATTATTTCTTTGGTTCCGTCCTTGTCCAAATCTATTGCGAATACTTTTCGAGTATCCCCAGAAATTGTAATTCCTGATTCTTTGTGAGGTAAAGGTTTGTATTGGCAATGACCTGTTCCAAGTAGAATTAAAGATAAGCCACCATCCATTCTTCCTGTTTCTCTCTGAGGGCCAAAAAAATTATGCGCCATTATTATATCAGTTATGCCATCACTGTCTACATCATCGAAGGNACATCCAAAAGANGGAGAAATTTGTGATTCAATTGGAAGTTTTGAAAACTTAAATTTGTTATCTTCATTTATAAAAACACCATGTTCTAAAGTGTTTACTTCATACCTTGATGCTGTATTTAAAGCTGAAGGTGTATATATATTTGTGAGATTACTAGAGGCAAAGTTATGGAACGTTTTTAATTTTTCTTCAAGAAACGGCATGGCCATCTTTGAGCAGCTGAAGCCACGTCGTGGTACCAGCGCGTCTCCTTCAAATTTTGCTTCCACTATGTCGTAGTTTCCAGACTGATCAAAATCTGAAAAGTATAACAATTCGGGCTTATCATTTGATGCCTTATACTTGGTATTAAGACCAAAATTAGTAGCTACCATATCGATGTCTCCGTCATTATCGAGATCGATAGGTTCAATTGAGTTCCACCATCCTGTATATATATCTAAACCGCTGAGTTTGGTTATGTCTTTGAGTGTACCGTTTATGTTCTTGTATAATTTTATTGAACCCCATTCACAAGCGAAGGCAATTTCATCTATTCCGTCATTATCTAGATCTAATGTAGTGACGTCATTAGCAAGTTTTAATAATTTAAGTGAATCTTGTGAGTATTTCTCGAATTGTCCTTTGCCTTTGTTTATCATTATATATGACTCTTCAGAGGAAGGATAACTTCCTGGAATGGCAGAGCCGGCTACAATGATATCAAGTTTGTTATCGTTATTAATATCTGTTGTACAAATTGAGTTTGTTGGTGTGTTCGGTGGTCTGTACCCATTTGAAATAGTTAAGTTTCCATTTCCATCATTCAAATAAAGTCGGTCGGCATAAGCTTTACTCTTCTGAGGAAACTCATTTGAGCCTGAGGATACAAGTAAATCTAGATCACTGTCAGAGTCTGCATCAAACCATAATGAGTCCGAGTCTTCGTGTATTGAATTGTTAATAAGAACGTTAGATTCAAATTCAACGAATTTACCATTTATATTTTTAAATAATCTTGATGGACTTTTTGCTGAACCACCCATGAAAAGGTCAACGTCATTATCATTATCAAAATCTCCCCACGCTAATGTGGGCCCCTTAGTTGATTGTCTGTTTGGTAAAAGTGGCTGGGTTTTGAAATCATCAAACTCTGATTCGAAATGTTTAATGTTGTTTTCACCAAGGCTTACATACAAAGGAGGGGTGTTTTTTGTTGGTGAGAATTTTTGAGTTTTTGGTTCTTTAATGATTATTTTTTGATTCGCTTTAATNGACTTAAATGTTTGTCGCTTGCCGCTTCGCCAAACTACTGAAAGTTCATCGATTTTAATATGCTCATCTAATCCAAATGACAANGTCGGTTCGTTAGATGACAACCAACCTTTAACTGGATTAAGCTCTTTAATTTGCTTTNAACTACCTGTGATTAATTCTACGGTTGCTCCAATTCCGTGAGTGTTTTTATTGTTACCAATTAAGGTCACTGTCACCCTGTTTTTATTTGAATTGTTGCGGTAAATTAGGGGAGGGGAGTCTGCATTATTTACAATTAGATCAAGATCACCGTCTCCATCAAAGTCAGCAGTTGATGCGCCAAGGGAAACTCCGTCATTATCTAGCCCCCACTTTTCTCCAGAAGGGGTAAATTTCAGCCCTCCAATATTCTTAAAGGCCAGATTCTTTTCCTTCCTCATTTCTTGGTTAGACCAGAACTTCCTCCATTCTGGACTGCCGCCTTTGAATTTCTTATCAGCCATTATTGAAAGATCAGAATTCATGCTGTCCCTAATAACTCCATTAGTTACAAATAGATCTATTTTACCATCACAATCAAAATCTTCTAATCTAGGACTCCAAGACCAATCGGTGCTTGCTACCCCTGCGAGATAAGCAGCTTCAAGAACTTTTTCATTACCAGTATTTACATATAATGAGTTTCTCATGTACTGACGAGGTTGAGCAAATTCAAGAAACCATCCCATGTCGTTCATATTACCCATCATAACCTTTTCTCTGTAGTGACTTGTAGCGGCCATGTCTGTAGCAAATAAATCGATTAAACCATCGTTATTGATATCTGCTGAATCAGAACCCATCGAAAACCATGGAGTATGAGGAATTGTAGATAAAATCACATCTGTGAAAATGCCTTTACCATTGTTTTTATAAAGAATGTCTGGGCCTGTGAAGTCGTTAGATACGTAAATATCTGGATCTCCATCAGAATCAAAATCCCACCAAGTTGCACTTAATGTGAAATAGTTGCCTTTGATTCCACAAGTTTTAGTTCTATCTACAAATTTACCATTTTCATTAATGAACATTCTATCAGCTTGACCTGCTTCAGTTTTATGTATTTTTTTTCCTGGTAAATATATTAACTCCCAATACTCGGCTAAAGAATCAGGAATGATTGGTTTTTCCGATCCGTCATTTTGTTTAACAAAATTTACCCCAAACTTTATATCTCGTGTGGGTAGTTTAGTTGTCGTTGCTAAATAAGCATCAAGATCGCCATCTCCGTCGACATCAGCAAAATTCATATTCATGCTTGCTCCCAGATGATCGAGTCCTAGCTCGTTAGATTTATCTGAAAAAGTTCCATTACCATTGTTAATGTAAACTTTATTAGGGGTCATATAGCCACAGGCATAAATGTCTAAATCATTATCACCATCGATATCAACGAACCCGGCCCCTGTTCCCCATACGTTTTCATCATTGAGGTTTGCCGTTGAAGTGACGTCAATAAATTTGAAGTTTCCAAGATTTTTAAAGAGTTTGTTTCCACCATGTGGTCGAGTTATGTAAATATCAGGAAGCATGTCTCCATCATAATCACCTGTAGCAATGCCTCCCATAGGAGTTGCAAAAATGTACTCTTTAGCTCTTGAGTAAAAGTCACCTAAACTGAAATCAAAATTTATCCCAGATTCAATTGCATCTATAAATTCAAACTGTGGATTTTGATCATTATAATTAAGTTCAGTTAAGGGTAGGAACGTTATATTATTGTCAAAGGAACTCCTTAGTGAAGATGCCTCCTGATCTTCATTTTTACAGCTTATTAAGATGATTAAAGCAAATGAAGCTATCGTACTAAGAGTCAAACAAAAGAAGTGAGGAGTCTTTTGTTTATTTTGCACGTTTTAAGAAGAGTGAAGATTTAAATATATAAAATTCTACCACACTGGTCACAGGTGGTCACAACTTTTTCTGCTTTTACTGCTAACGCGGTTGAGGGGGTTACTTTCATGTGGCATCCAGAGCAAATATCATTAATTAGCTCGGAGACAGCATCACCCTTTTTGCTTTTAAAAATTCTGTTATATTGATCCAAGAGATCTGGAGCTATATTTGAACTGATTTCTTTCCTGTCGATTTCTAACTCACTAACTTTTTTGGTAATTTGGATTTTTCTCTCTCTGATGATTGCTAACTCTGAATCTACAATTTTTTGATCTTTTGCAAGGTTATCTTTGTTATGTTGCAAGGTTTCACTCAGACTTTCTCCTTTCTCCATCAACTCAAGTTGAGAGTCCTCGAGCTTAACAATTTCACTTTGATAATTGTTAATTGAATGTTCCATGACGGCGAACTCATCGTTTTTTTTAGTCTCCATCTGTTGGACCTTAAGTTTTGTAATACTGTCCTTTCTTGTGTCTATATCTAGTTCGATGTTTTTCATGGCAATTTCATTTTCCATAAAAGCCTTTTCAGAAATTTCTACGGATGTTGTTGCTGCTTTAAGTCGTTCCTTAGCTTGAAGTTCCTCAAGAGGGAGTCTTTCAATGTCAGAATTGAGTTCCTTTAACTTTTGGTCCCTATCTTGGATGATCAGGAGCTGTTCGATTTCTGGTATCATGAGTTATTAATATTCCTCAACAGGGCTTCTTTTCCCGTCTTCTATACTGGATTCTTTTGCAAGTTCTTCCCCAAGAGTTTCAACTCTTAGCTTCCATATCATTTCATTGATCTCTTTTACAGTATCTAAACAAAAGTCCATTGGTGCGGTTAGTTTTTCTTTTGTTCTTTGAACACGCTGTAGTGAGTCAATAACATCAATCTCTGGCATTTGCTGTAATACGTTCGATGCTTCTAATGCCATTTCAGATCTGTGGCAGATCATAATTAAATCGTTTCCAGCCAATATCGCTTTGCGAACTGTTTCTTCAAACCCAAATTCATTTATGATTGCACCCATATCTAGGTCATCTGTCATGACTAGGCCATTATCAAAACCTAATTGATTCCTGAGAGTGTTTGTTACAACGTTTTTTGAAAGTGATGCCGGTATGGGCTTAGTCGTGCTATTTTCTTCAAAAAATGGGTAATGGGAATGACAAATCATTACACTGTCAAGGTCTGGTAACAATGACATGAATGGCGCACACTCCTCACTCTCCCATTGTTCTCTACTTCTATTAATTGTTGGCAATGATTCGTGTGCATCACAATCTGCATATGTATAACCAGGAAAATGTTTTCCACAGGATAAAATTCCTTCCCTTTTCATCGAATTATTAAATATTGCTGCATTACGAATCACCTGATTCGGATTACTTCCATAGCATCTACCTCTAAGAGAGTTGGTGTTATCATTTAGGCTTGTTATGTCTAGGACCGGACACAAATTTAGATTGAAACCATATTGTCGCAGTATCAATCCAGTGAGTTTACCATGGTTGGCTATAAGTTTGAGATCATTTGTTGAAGTGAGCGCCATAGCGCTAGGAGGTTCGTTACCAATAAGTCTTAGTCTTGAAACTCTTCCGCCCTCCTGATCTATAGTAATGATTGGTTCCTCATCACTAAGATCCCGTATATCTTCAATTAATTGTCTAAGTTGTATTGGAGATTCGATATTACGCCCAAAAAGAATTATTCCGCCTGGCTGAACAAGTTTAATTATAGCTGCAGTTTCACTGTCAACTTTTGTGCCAGTTATGCCCATTAGTATTAGTTGACCAACTTTTTTTGTATTCATAAAATTACATGTAGAGTATTATAATTTTTCTCCAAAAATGAAACTATCTATTTTGACATTAATATGTTCTCTACAGTATTTCACTCTGATATTGGATGCTAGTATAAAGAATTCCAATGTCAGTTTTGGAATTGATCAACTTGAAGATGATAAATTTGCTATTCTAAGGGGAAAGAGAGTAGGATTAATCACTAATCAAACTGGTGTTAATTCTTCAGGCGTGAAGACTAGGAGCGTTTTATTTAATTCAGAAAAAGTTAATTTAGTTGCCTTATATACTCCCGAGCATGGTTTAGATGGGGATGAGATTGCTGGCAAATGGGTTCCATCAAGAATGGATAAGTTAACAGGATTAAAAGCCTATTCTCTATATGGTGCCTCAAGAAAGCCAAGTTTAAATATGCTCAAGGGTATAGATGTTTTGGTTTTTGATATACAGGACGTAGGAGCGAGATGTTATACATATGTTAGTACAATGGCATTGTGTATGGAAGCTGCTGGAGAGAATGCTATTGAATTCATTGTTCTTGATCGACCTAATCCAGTAGGGGGATGGATTGTTGAAGGTCCTCCTATGAGAGAGGAATGGATGTCATTCGTTGGAATGTTTCCTGTTCCGTTCAGGCATGGTATGACTGTTGGTGAGATTGCTAAAATGGCTGTTGGTGAGAAATGGTTAAAGACAACTCCAAAATTGAAAGTGATACGAATGGAAGGTTGGAATAGAAAGATGAGTTGGATGGATACGGGGCTAAATTGGATTCAAACATCCCCGAACATTCCAAGGGCTGAGTCATGCTATTACTATTTACTTAGTTGTATTCCTCAACATGTACCTGGACTATTCGCAGGAACTGGAACAAGTAAGCCGTTTCAATCAATAGGAAAAAATAATTTTAATGGAGAAAGGTTACTTAAGAATTTAAATTCTATAAAAATGTCAGGGTTGGAATTTAACGGATACAGCGATAGTGGTAAGAATTCTGAAGGGGGAGTAAAATTAAAAATAACTAACTTTAAAAATGATAAATTAGTGTCTTCAGGTATTAGAATTCTTAAGATTATTTTCGATCATATTACACATAATGAACAAGACATATTTCCATCTGATAAAAAGTCTTCAATGAATCTTCTATATAAAGTCTACGGTTCTGATGAAATCGGGAAAAAACAATTTATAAAATCGTCAATTGATGATATTTTAAAAAGTTGGAA
>PAHQ01000034.1 GCA_002705125.1 Verrucomicrobiales bacterium
CAGGAAAAAAGTTTTCGGTAACGTTGTTGTTTAGATCTTGAACTTGTAACACAAGCCTAGGTTTTGGAACTATATACCCATTGCCGACTCCTGCCATCATCTGCGCTACTTGAATAGGGGTTGATAAAACATACCCCTGACCAATTGAGGCATGGGCCACATAGCCTCCTGTAAAAGAATGTCCATACTTTTCCTGTAACACAGTATTTGTTGGAATAAACCCGTCCTCCTCGGCACTTAGTGGCAACCCTGTCTTCTCACCAAAACCAAATCGATGAGCCATTGAAGCAATATTTTCACCACCCGTTTCTCTTCCTACAACATAGAACCAAGTATTACAGGATCGCATGATCGCATTCATAACATTAAGATTACCCTCTGGCTTTTTACTCCAATTTCTAAAAATTTTGTCTCCTATTTGAATTGATCTTGGGCAATCAATTAAAGTATTTTGATCAACAGTTCCATTTTCCAAAGCAGCAAGAGCAACAGAAATTTTAAAAGCAGAAGCTGGAGGGTATTGCCCTCTAAAGGCTCGCGGAAACAGTGGTAGGTCAGGATCTTCCTGCAACTCTTTAAATTTATTATTAGTTATGGCCGGTATCCAAACATTGATGTCATAAGTCGGCCTGGATGCCAACGCATACACATCACCAGTGATGCAATCCATTACAACAAAGGCACCACGTTCAGTATGGTCAGAGAGAACCTTTTCAGCTAAAGTTTGCATTTCAATGTCAATACTAGTAATGACATTTTTACCTGGAACTGGCCTGGCGATCACCTCTTCAGCAAGTTTGACTCCGTTTGGATCAAAGAGATAATTTATTTTTCCAGGAGATCCCTGGAGCCTATCATCAAATGTCTTTTCTAAACCTTCTCTACCCTCGGTTATAGGCCACAATAATTCTCCAGGAACGACTGCTCCGCTAGGCGCCTTAGCTTTTTTACCAACATAACCAACGACATGACATGCCAAACCTTCTCCTGGATAAAATCTCTGATAGGTTGGAAATAATTCAAGCCCAGCCTTGGGCTGTGATTTAAAAGTCTCAACCTGTTCCTCACTTAGCATTGGAGAAAATGGTAAAGGTAGCCACCTTCGATTCTTATAATGATCTATGATGCGTTCATCACTTAATGACCAATCAGAATCATAAATATCTTTTATATAAGTAATTCGCTCTTTGGCATAATTGATGATTTCAAGGGCTTTAGACTCTTTGAAATAAGGAAACTTCAAGGCAACAAAATATCCTAGTTTATTCTGAGCTAAAGGGTCTCCATTTCGATCAGTGATTTGCCCCCTAGGAGCTGGGACCTTCAGCGTTAATGTTCTCGCTTCAGTTTGAGTTTCCCAAGCAGCTCTAACGTCTTGATTTTCTTTTTCTAGCTCTTTTAGGATATTATCTTGAATAGGAGGCAGTGGAGGCAACTCAAACTTCTTGGGAGGCTCCTTTTCTTCAACTGGATTATCCTCTATATTATTAGTTTCTTCAGATTTGTTTTCTATAGGCTCAGAAACTTCATCACTATCCTCTTTAATCGGGATAGCTTTTGGTATGGCAAGCTCGTCGATAGCTTCATTATTTTGAACCGGCAATGCACGAGGTATTTTAGTGGGGTCCTTTACCTCAACCTTAGATACTGCTATTGCCTTTGGAACTGGCTTTTCTTCATTAGTTGGCCCGTCCTCTATAGCATATACCAGTGAGGAAAAAAGCCATGCAACCAGCAAAAAAATATGAGAAATTACTTCTTTAAAGGTCATAAATTTACCCAGTAAAATTCTTATCTGGTTATTGTGACTTTAAGGAAAAACTAAGAAACTCTCAAATTAATTTAGATATTCCTTTATAGACCTAGCATTTTGAACGCTAATTCCCTTTATTTTAGCAATTTTTTCTACTTTGGCCCTCCTGAGCCGAACAACTGAACCAAACTCTTTAAGTAATATCTTTTTACGGTGCCCATTAACGCCTGGACAATCATCAAGAATGCTCTCTTCAATTCTTCGCTTCATAAGCAATTGATGATACCCGTTTGCAAATCGATGAGCCTCATCTCTTATTCTTTGTAATAATTTTAAGGCGCCTGTTTCATGAGGGATTTGCAAAGGCGAAGAATTTCCCGGTATAAAAACCTCCTCATTTTTCTTTGCTAATCCAATGATAGGTAACTCTTCAATACCTAAACGACGCAACTCTTTCAAAGCACTAGACAATTGACCTTTACCACCATCCACAACAACTAAATCAGGTAATTTCACAGAAGGCGATTTTTTACCAACCCTTTTCATAGCCTCTATAGGAACCTCTTGGTTATAATCTAAAATGTCCCCTGAGATTTTTTTTGCATCACGCAAGATCCCCGAATACCTGCGTCTAACTACTTCAGCCATACTTGTGAAATCATTTTGTTTCTTTACACTTTTAATGCGATAACGACGATAATTAGCATTATCAGGAACTCCATTTTCAAATCGAACCATTGACGCAACGATATGAGTTGAAGATATATTTGATATATCAAAACACTCCATAATACGTGGGACGCAGTCCATCCCAAGAAATTCTTTTAATTCATTGATATCATTTAATGGATTAATGTTAGGGCTGGGCATNCCTCTACCTCTGGTGAATTTCCTAGAAGGCTCTAGCGTNTTTCTGAGACTAAAAATCATATCCCTATAATTTGCAGCCCCCTCATAGTCACTACTTTGAGCTGCTCTCTCCATCAAATTCTCAAACTCTGAGACCCTCTCCTTCCAGGTGCCTTCTAAAAACTGACAAGCTTTATCAACTTTTATTTTATACTCTTCCTCATCAACTTTTCCCACGCAGGGTGCTGAACAATTACGAATGACATCATCACTACAATGTTTATATTGAGATTTTCCCGGCAACTTTGCGCGACACGTCCTCAAGCCGAAATTCTTATTAAGCCAATCATAAGTAAATCGTAATGCACTTGAATGCGGGAAGGGCCCATAATATTTTGCACCATCATCTTTACGAACTCTTACCAATTGAAACTTGGGCAATGAATCCGAAAGGTTTATTTTTAACATCAAAAATCTTTTATCATCTCTAAAAACGACATTATACTTTGGCCGGTATTCTTTTATCAATTTTCCTTCAAGCAATAATGCTTCCTTCTCAGTCCTCACGGTATTAATTTCAAAATCCCAAATACTTTCAACTAGAGCTCTAGTCTTGATATCAAACCTTTTTTTCCGGGATGGGGTAAAATAATTAGAGAGTCTTTTTCTAAGATCTTTGGCCTTGCCCACATAAATTACTCTACCAATTCTATCCCTCATCAGATAGACTCCAGGTTTGTGCGGAGTCTCTTGCAACTTCTGTACAAAATTAATTCGCGATCGCTGAAAGTTTGCTGACACCCTAGACGTATTTCTAAATATTATAATTAAACGTAAAATATAGAATTGAAGACCTAATCTTAATGTAACCAAAGTTTGAAAATCGACCAGAAAAGGGTCATCTTTCAACTATAAGTCAACTAAATGCAGATTTAAGTTAACATGAATATAAACATTAGAATCATTCTGATACTATTTTTGACGTCTGGAGTGCTAAAAGCACAGGAATTAGACTCATTGGATCAGGACCTCACCTTGTTACAACTTGTTCAAGAAGCAGGTTTTCTGGCATGGCCACTAGCCGCTCTGTCANTAGCTGCCGTTTTCCTGATTATTTTCTACACTCTCACCGTTAGAAAAGGCGCTGTAGTNAGTAGTCGTTTCATGAGATCGGCTGATTCACTCATTAGAAAACANGACTANATAGGNTTATTAAAAATATGTAACCGCCAAGATCAATGCATCTCGAGGATCACTGCAAAAACTGTNGAGTTTGCCACTAAGAATCCACTCGCTAGTTTTGAAGAGGTAAGAGAGGTAACCGAGGCTGAGGGATCCAGACAAGCAAGTTTATTGCATCAACGAATCCAATACCTAGCTGACATAGGAGCCATAGCGCCAATGGTGGGGCTTCTCGGAACAGTAGTAGGAATGATTAAAGCTTTTAGAGAAATAGCTCAACATAGCTTTGTTGGATCTAAACAAACTGGCCTNGCAAGCGGAGTATCAGAAGCTCTTCTAACAACAGCAGGAGGACTTTGCATTGGAATTCCTGCTCTAATATTTTACTCTTTATTTAGAGGAAAGGTACAAGGCCTAGTTGCAGAACTTGAGGCCGCCTCAACCCACATCATGGCACTTCTCGCCGCTCAATACAAAAGAGCAAGTGGAGCTAAATCAAAATCCGTTAAACAAAAGACTGAAAATAGCAGACCCGCTGACATTCGTGGAATTTAATCTAGCTATTCGCTGACTAATGAAATTTCAATCACAATTCGGATCAGAGCGAACAGGCATACAGCTGGCTCCGATGATTGATGTCGTATTCCTGCTATTGATATTTTTTATTGTGCTTTGGAACTACGCCCGATTTGAAACAGAAATTGACATCAGCGTCCCAGCAGCATCAGCTGGTGAAAACCCTGAAAGAACAATTGGTGAAATTGTTGTGAATGTAAAAAAGGAAGGCCAAATAATAATAGAGGGTGTTGAGAAAACTGAAGAAGAGACCCTCGAAATGTTTAATAATATCGTGGCAGCATATCCAGACCAAGCNCTCATCCTCAGAGGTGACAAGGAAGCTTCATTTGATCACATAGTTAAGATTTTAAATCTTTGCAAAAAAGCCAACATATGGAATATATCTTTCGCCACTTCACAGCCTGAGAGTCCCCAGTAATGAGAAAATTCAAGGCTTTAATTGCGATTATCATTATAATCAGCTTCGAAAATAGAGCCCTCCATTCGCAGGAGAATAAAAGTGAAATTGGAGACCCTACGCCTAGAGCTGAGCCGGTGACGCCAGCGCCAAGAGCAGAACCCATCGGCCNAAATGAACCAAGCCCCCGAGCAGAACTCGCTATCCCAAAGACTTACCCAAAACCTGTACCCAATCTTGAATACACGGACGCGGAANATGAAAAGCCCTCAGCTTTAATTGATTATGCAAATTTTGTTTACAGTCAGAAGCAATGGTCTATTGCCTCAACTTATTACCTAAAGTTTCTGGAAATCAGCCCTGAAAACATTCTAGCACCATTAGCTACTTACCGATTAGCTGAAGCATATTTGAAGCAAAAACAAATAAATGATGCCGAAAAATTCTACCTCAAAATTTTTAAAGAATTTACCGACTCTGAATATTTAGGACCGGCAACTTATCGTTTAGGTTCAATATATTATTCCAACAATAAATTTCAAGAAGCCGTAACTTTCTTTAATACAGCAAAGGCAACTCTTGATAAAAAAAGCGTTCAACTTTCAGCCACCTATTACCATGCTCGATCGCTGAATGAAACAAAGCAATACGGCAAAGCTCTATCAGCATTTGAAAAACTAAGTATTATTGAAAATGAAAATCCTTACCGCGAAGCGGCCCTTTTAACAATCGCCAGAATATACGCGGATAACAATGAAGAGGAAAAATCGATAAATGCTTTCGCAAGGCTATTGAAAATTTCCAAAAAAGAAGACATTCAAGCTGAGGCTCTCGTNAAATCCGGACTCATGAGTAATTCTTTAGGTGATACCGAAAAGGCNAACNACTATTTTTCTTCTGCTCTGGAACTGCAAGGNGGAGACGAATGGAAGCCTGACGCTCAATTTCACTTGATCAAAATTTACTACCAGAAGAAGGATTTCCAAAAGGTAATTGACACATATTCTAAAGGGGCATTTTCAATGTCTGATGAAATTAGACCTAAGATGCTCTTAATGGTTGGTAATTCATTTCGTCAAATGGATAGACATCAAGATGCAATTAGCGTCTATATACTTTTGAGAGAACATTATCCGAGCAGTAAAGAAGCCAGCGAATCTGAGTACAGAAAGCTACTATCCTTATTTAACCTTGGTAATAGAAGCTTACCAAGATACGTGGATCGATTTTTAGAATGGCAACGCCCCCGAGACCCTGATCATAAAAATATTGATATGGCAATCCTCATAAAGGCTGAACATTTTTTTGAAAGGGAAGATTTCATGAGCTCTGGAAAAGCATATGATGAAATAAGACTATCGAATGTCCCTAAGGAATTGGCTTCATCTTTACTTTATAAAAAGGCGTGGTCTCATTCAGAGAGTAAAAATGCAACGAAGGCAATTACAACATTCACTGAATTTGTTCGTTCTTACCCTGAAGATGAAAGAGTCTCAAACGCGCTAGCCAAAAGAGCACTAAATTATAAATCTATTGAAGACTATACGTCAGCACTATCTGACCTTAAGACCATCATAGAAAAATTCCAAGAAACAGAATCTGCTGAACTCGCTTACCAGCAAATTGCACTTATTGAAGGACAAAGACAAAACTACCCAGCTTTAATTTCAAGCTATGAAAAACTTCTTGAAGAATACCCTGATAGTAAAGCTTCAGCAGAGGCTTATTTTTGGATTGGTTGGGGGCAATTTGAATTGAAGAAATTCAAAGAATCTTCAAATTCCCTAAGAAAGGCTAGAAAATTGGACAAAGGATCATACCATGAACGCGCCACACTACGAATAATCCTTGCTGAATATTCGCAGCAAAGAGTAGAAGCTGTCCGAACAGAACTTGAGTCGCTAAGACAGAGTGTAAATAAAATAATAATACCACCTCAAATTTATCTTTGGTTAGGAGTTAACCTCTTTGATAGTAATAATTATTCTGAATCTTCATACTACTTGAGTCTTGCATGCAATCCAAAAGACCCTGAAAGCACTCAGGCAGTAGTATGGCGATATCTAGGCCAGGCGAGGTTATTTACCGGAGAATACAAAAAATCCATAGAAGCTTTTGACTTTTATCTCAACACTCCGCAACCCTCTAATAACAAGGCCAGAGTTCTCCATGATAAATCCACGGCAATGCTTGCATTAAAAGAGTTTAATAAAGCCGAAAAAATTGTCGAAAGCGCTTTATCACTTCAACCTCAAAGCCGAATCTATGGTATGCTTTGTTTAGTTTGGGGAGAAATTGCACTACAACAGGAAAAGTACGAAGAAGCCATTAAAAGACTAATTAAACCAACCTATGCAATCGAGGACGCTGATATAACACCGACAGCGCTTTTAAAAAGCTCTTTTGCACATGATAAAATTGGAGAGTCCGATAAGGCTGAAGAACTATTGTCAAAACTAAAATCGAAGTATCCAAATTTCAAAGCAGAAACAATCATTCCTGGAACAAAAGATTCTACCAGTGAGGCCGCTAATTAAATTTCTAAAATGACCAAGAAAAAAGAAGAAGAAAACCCTCTACTAAATATTTTTGTCAATGTGCTTCTGCCCATAGTCGCCCTAAGTCAATTAAGTAAGAGCGAAGGAAAATTTTGGCATCTCGGTCCCGAATATGGAATGACTGTAGCCGTAGCTTTTCCATTTTTTTATGGGTTGTTGTTCTTTTTCAAAAATAAGAAATTTAATTTTTATTCAATTCTCGGAATAATAAGTGTTCTTCTTACAGGCTTCATTACTATTCATGTGTGGAATGAGGATGGCAGTGTAAAAGACAACGCAGATTTACTTTTTGCAATCAAGGAGGCAGCCGTACCTCTTATGCTAGGCGCCGCAATGCTTTACTCACACAAAACTAAAAAACCCCTGATTGATGTATTCTTCCTTAATCCTGATATTTTTGATATCGCTAGAATTGAAGGAGTAGCTAAAGAAAAGGGAACGTTCAAAGATTACCTAGCCTTTAGACTAAAGCTGACATGGATGTTCGCAGGTAGTTTTCTACTAAGCTCAGTGATGAATTTTTTCTTGGCAATGTACCTTCTAGATGGAGCCAATGATAAAGAGAGTTATAATTTAGGAGTAAGTAAAGTTATGGGCATCGGATACCTAGTCATAGGAATACCACTAATGATAATAATGGTTGCCTGCCTATTCTACTTGATGAAAACAATCTCAAGATTAACTGGCTTGACGCGAGAAGAATTTATGGTACCAAGATAAAGGGGCAAATAAAGGGTTTATCTTTTTCTTATATAAGCAAGCAATACTAAAGCACCTAAGGCGGCGCCTGCCATGGGGGCTATATCGCGGAAGAATCTCATTAAGGAGTCAATTAAAAAACCTCCAGCCAATCCACCAATTGCTCCAAAGATTAAAAACTTAATAATGCTGGGCACATTCTTGCTCATTGCCCAGGCTAACAACCAGCCTGTAGCAGAGCCGATAATTGCATAAATGATAAATTTTTCCACAGAGTCTCCTTTATTAAATTTTACACTACTAGCATACAATTGTCCGATTCACGCGCCACTGGTTTTATCATCATAATATAATTTTACTAATTTATCGGGGCTAACTCCCAACCGATAAAGAAAAATTAGCCCAATATTTTTTATTTTTCTTTTAAACTTTCCATCAATGGAAAATTTTCTACTGGAACTTTTTATCGCTGGCGTAATTACACTAACATTACCGTAATCTCTTAGCCTAGAGGAAAAGTTAACATCTTCCATCAAAGGAAGGTCACCAAACCCTCCCATCTCAGTAAAAACAGATCTTAAAACAAAAATACTCTGATCCCCATAAAGAGTTCCAATATGCGTAGTGTATAATCTATGCAACCAAGAAAAGACTTTCAGTGATGGATAGAGCTCACCAATGTCTTTCAAAAAAGCTCCACCGATTATAGATTCTTGCGTCCTAAATAAATTCATTAATGAATTATAATGATCCTGACTGAAATCAGTATCCGCATGATGGAAAAGAAGAATCTTTGACCCAGCCAATTCTGCTCCAGCGTCCAACTGGTTTCCTCTAGATGGTGAACTTACCTTGATAAATTTAGCATTATAATTAATGCATATTTCTTTAATCATTGATGGCTTCTTTGAAGCATCACAAACGATAATCTCTGGCTTTGGATATAATTTAGATATCTTACTTAGAGTAATTAAAAGATGCTTATAATCATCTCTACAGGGAATTATAATACTGACGGACAGGGAATCACCCATTCTAAATTAAGGTGAAAACACTGAAACTCTTTCACCAGAATGCTTAAAAGAAATCGGGGTCATTCCGGCCAACTCACCATCAACTTCAATCGGAACTGGAGATTCACTTTTCACATGAATCTCTTTACTTTGAAAATATTTTATACCTTTAGCTTTATCACCCAATCCTAAAGCTATACTGGATACATATTTTATTATTTCTGTGGGACTCTGTTTATCAAAAACCATGACATCTAGTAACCCATCATCATTCTTAGCGTTAGAAAACACTTTTAATGCGGGTCCGTACAATGCCCCATTACCTATTAAAACAAACGCACCCTCAACGGAACCCCCATCACAGGACTCTACTTTAATTCGAGGAGCTTCCTGAGATGCGACATTGAAAGCTGATAATAAGTAACTAAATCTTCCAAACTTTTTTTTGTTTTCCCAACTCGTCTCTTTAATTATCTTTGCATCAAAACCAACTCCTGCCACCTGAACAAATATAGAATCTCCGGCCTTAAAAATATCAATTTTTTTTGTTTTACCTTTTTCAATTACATTCCAACAATCCTTAATGTTGTTTAACGGCAAACCCATCTCACGCGCAAACAGGTTCATTGTCCCAGTAGGAAAAACCCCTAAATTTATTTCTGTTCCAAGAATAGAATCAATGACTGCATTAATTGTCCCATCACCGCCTGCGACACAAATATTTTCTATCCCGTCCTTTACATAACCTTCCACTAATTCCTTGAGATGATCGAAACTCTTAGTCTCTATCAATTCAATATTTGTTGAAACTTTCCTGATTTCATCAGCTAGCTGACTCCCTTTATTTGCGTGAGCTGAAGGATTAAAAATAAGGGGGATTTTTTTTACCATTTTATTACAGCTCTTAATCAAAGGTTGGATTCCACTAATAAAATCCACTCATCTGTCAACTCTTCGGGTGATATTGGTTCTCGTCCTGCTCTATTATACCAATAGGCAGCATTTCCTAGGTCCCCTTCTATTACATGCAGATGCGCATGGATCCAGGATCCCATTTGACTAGCAATGTCACTAATAATGTCGTGGGCCTTATCCCAGTTTCCTTTTTTTGTATACCAAAGGGCTACTAACTCTAATGAATAGTCAGTAGGAGGGAGGTCATCTTCCTCAACTGACTCGAGAATGTCATTTAGAGAATACTTACCCATAAAAACAATAATTCTTTAATGTTCCATCTATTACAATAGAAATTTTATGCCCAATCCAGGTTGTAATTTCTGACGTTATAATCATTAATATCCGGAATTTTACGTTTTTAACACGAAAATCCTTGCGAAATATCCTACAAAGTGAATCCTCAAGTCAATAATTTGAATACAACGAATCAGACATCTCTAACCACAAACAATGATCAAGTTCCCAAGGACCTTGGATTCCCTTTTGAGTTGGCTTCAGAGCACCTCGTTAAGGTAGATGAATTTATAAGCGATCAAGCGAAAACCTTTGATCCTAACGTTGAAGGTTATGTGAATTATGTTTGCGAAATTGGTGGCAAAAGAATTAGACCGGCACTTGCTATAATAACGGGCGGTTCGTTAGGTGAAATCAATGATAACCATATTAAAATTGGTGCTATCATTGAATTAGTTCATTTAGCAACATTAATCCATGACGACATAATGGATGAAGCAACAATCAGAAGAGAGATGCCAACAGCAAGCGCAAAATGGGGGCCATCACTCAGTGTCTTATTAGGTGATTGCTTATTTGCAAGAGCACTTGAATTGGCGGCAACTTTCGACGATCCCGCCATATGTAGAGCTGTAGCCGATGCAGCATCCGCAGTTTGCCAAGGTGAAATAATACAGACACAACGAAGATTTGACCTAACTCTAACCAAAGAAGAGTACTTCAACATAATTGAATTAAAAACAGGAGCTCTATTCGCGGTTGCCTCTCAATTAGGAGCAAAGCTGTCCGGTGCCCCAGATAATACTCAGAATCAGTTAAGAGAATTTGGATTGAAGATTGGTACTGCTTACCAAATTTATGATGATTGTATTGACTTAGTTGGACAAGAAATAAACGCCGGAAAGACATTAGGCACTGACCTAGAGAAAGGAAAGTTAACTCTCCCATTACTGAATCTAATTTCTTCTGGAAGTGATACACAGAAGGAGAAATTGAATGAGATGATACTGCTTAAAGAACCAATAGACACTAACGTTCTTGCAGGCATAGCAGATTACGATGGAGCCATAGAAAGAGCACTAATAACTGGAACATCACTAATCAATGATTCTAGAGATTTATTAATCCCCCTAGACAATTCCCCATACAAATCAGCCCTAATCCAAATAACAAACTACTTGGAAAAATTATTCTCGGACTGTCATTAGTGATGCTTTTTTGCATCAAAATTTGGGAATGATTCACACCACTGCCATCATTGACCCTAGCTCAGAAATTGACCCCTCAACTGAGATTGGCGCCTATGTTATAATTGGTCCTCGCGTAAAAATTGGTTCTAACTGCTCGGTTGAGCCGCACGCTCAGATCTGCAGCTCAGTTAGTATTGGAGATAATAATTCTATTGGGAGAGGGGCCATTATAGGAGCTGACCCTCAAGATCTATCATTTAAGAAATCGACACCAAGCAAAGTTATCATCGGTAACGGAAATACGATTCGAGAATTGGTTACAATTCACCGAAGCATAATAGATGGAGGAGCAACATTAATCGGAGATAATAATCTTCTAATGACTGGTTGTCATTTAGGCCATGACGTAAGTTTAAATAATCATAACGTAGTCGCTAACGCGTGCCTATTAGGAGGACATGTCAGTGTAGGTGATAGGGTTTTTCTAGGAGGTGGCGCTGTTTTCCATCAATTTGTTAAAATTGGCAATATTGCAATGGTTCAAGGTAATTCGACCATCACTCAAGACGTGCCTCCGTACTGTACTGCTCATGGAAGAAACTGTCTTTCTGGGATAAACATTATAGGCCTCCAACGTTCAGCAATTGATGAGACTTTAATAAAAGAAATCAAAAGACTTTATAAATGCCTTTTCAAATCTGATGAACCATTTTCAAAAGTAATTGAAACATTGAATCAAAGAGAATTCCCAGAGAGCATTGCTATACTGCTAAAAGCACTCAATAATCCAAGTAGAAAGGGAATTTGTCATCCTTCCAAAAATAGGTAAATAAGCTTATTCTTCACTTATAGGGGGAGTAATTTTCAAAAGTTTGTAAAATTTTACGTTAAATTGGCAAAAGTTTAGTCAATTTACATTGCTTAACTATTAAATTCGGCTAATTTTTAAAAAATTTAAGGCGTTCAATCTTTTTTCTGTGCAAAAAATTAAAAATATCCCTTTTATCGCTTCGATCTTGGGAATTTTTACCATTATTTCCTTTTTTTCTACACCATTAGAATCTGCTTCTAACCCTCTCGACATAAAGCTTGGAGATAGCGTAAATATCGAAGGAGATGATACATCTTATGATAACTTAACGGGAGTAGCTAAAGCGGTAGGAAATGTCAGAATTAACTGCGGTAATACTGACATTTATGCAGGTAGAGCTGAATACCACAATAGTAGTGGTGATATCTTTTTAGAGGAGAATGTCTCAATATTTCAAGGAGAATTGGTTCATAAAAGCTCTGCCGCTATTTACAATGTTAATAACGGCGAAATCACAGCAAATATTTTAAAGAGCGGATTTTCACCAATCTTTTATAGCAGTAAAAAACTGCAAAGCGAAATCGAAGAGCTCGATAAAATCTCAATGCAATCCCCTGTCATTACTACTCATGACAGTGCTAATCCAAATTATAAAATTAGCGCAAAGGAAGTAAAGATTGTTGGAATCAATGGTCCTGAAAAGAACCGCCGAATTATTTTCAACAACATGACAATTTTTGCAGGCAAGGTACCTGTTTTCTGGCTTCCTTATCTCTCGCAACCTTTGGATGCTGAACAAAGTTTTCGATTTCTTCCTGGCTATAAAAATAACTGGGGAGCTTTCATTATGAATCAATATGGCATGATGCTTGGTGATAAAACCTTGGCAACATATCACCTTGATTTTCGTTCATCCAGAGGCATCGCAGGTGGTCTGGATTTGGATTTCAATAATAGAGATCAAAGCTTAAGTGATAATTTGGGATCATTCAAATCTTACTACGCCAATGATCAAGATACGACACTAACTCATAATAATAGAAAGAGGGAAGAACCCTTGAGCACTGATAGATACAGGCTAAACCTTCATCATAGAATTCCAATTTTTTCACAGACGTTTGAAAACCTTTTCTTAGAATTGGATATTAATAAATTAAGTGATGAATATTTTTATGAGGATTTCTTTCCTGAAGAGTACCGCTTAGACCCTAAGCCCGATAATTTCATCGGCCTTCAAAAAACTTTTCCAAATGCTGTCGCTAGCATTTGGTCTAGGTTCCAGGCTAACGATTTTTACAGAACTGACACGAGGCTTCCAGAAGTGGCGCTCGAATTATCGACGACTCCAATCGGAAACACCGGAGTCTACTATACTGGAGAAACGACAGCAGGCTTGTATGGCAATGAACTAACAAGTAAAGAACGAGAACAATTGCAAAAGTTGACGGGGTCCACATCTCTAACAAATGAGGACATAGAAAAAATTGATCCAGACCTACTTAATAGCTACGGCAACATCCTAGAAAGACTTAGCGCGGGAAATCAATTAGAAACAGACTTCACAAGAATTGATACATATCACGAATTAAAAATGCCCAAGCAATTATTTGGCTGGCTTAACCTAACACCGAGAGCTGGGTTCAGGGCGACTTCATATTCAAAAATTAATGGGGCTGATAATAATGATACGAGACAAGCAATTCATGCGGGAATAGATTCTTCTTTCAAGCTATCAAAAGACTTTGGTAATTTAAACATGCCTCAAATAGGGTTATCTAGTTTAAGGCACGTTGGAGAACCATTTATCAGATATTCGTACGTAAGCGCTGATGAGCTGGACTCTAATATTGGAAAAATTGATAGACTCGTATCAACGACTAAGCTGAGACCAATTCATTTATCAGAGTTCACTGCAACTGACGAAATTAATGATTGGAGTATTGTCCGTTCTGGTATAACCAACCGGCTAATCACTTCTAGAGATGGAAAAGCTCATGAATGGTTAAGACTCAATAGTTACCTAGAACATTACATTGATGATCCTGAATTCGATCGAGATTTTTCTAACATTTATAATGAACTTTCACTGAGCCCTCTTCCCTGGTTTTCAATGAACCATGAAATTTCCGCTCCTTTTCTCGCCGAAGATCCTCTCGATTATACTGAATCAAATACAGGGTTCACATTCATGCCAACCGAAAACCTTGAGTTCACAGTCGCTCACCGCTACCTAAAAGACCACCCCATATTAGAAGATTCAGACCTACTTGATTTAAGAACCTATTATAGAGTCACAGATCGTTTGGGGCTTAGCGCTAGACAGCGTTATGAATTTGATGACGGAACATTAGAATTTCAGCAATACTCGATCCACTACGACTTAAATAGTTGGACTGCTGGTCTAGGTGCATTAATGGCTGATCACAGGTCAAATGAAGATGAATTTGGACTAGTTTTTACTCTGACCTTAAAAGACTTCCCTTCTCTAAGCCTCCCCGTTGGAATAACCCCATCACATTAGTAAAATTTAAATCTTATAGTGATTTAAAAAAAGTACTAACTAGAATTTAAATCTGATACCTAAAACCCGATTCGATGTCAGATATAAATGCTCGTAAAATTTCTTTATCCATCCTTCGGGAATGGGAAGAGTCGAGTAAATTTATTGATTCTGTTATTGAAAGAAAATGTCAATCGAGTGTACTCAACGGACGCGACAGAGCTTATGTTCAAAATCTTACACTTGGAGTTATCAGGAATCTTTCTCTTCTTGATGACTTTGTTGAAAAACTAAGAAAAGGTAAAATAAGTTCAGAAACCAGACGTCTCCTTTACCTTGGAATCTTTCAAGTCCTCTTAATGAGAACGCCTGATCACGCAGCAGTTAATGAGACAGTAAATCTTACGAAAGGTAAAACTAGAGGGCTAGTCAATGCAATCCTCCGTAGGTGCGTGAGAGAAAAAGAAGTCTTTTTAAGAGATCTTGATTCATTACACCCGAGTGACCGGTTCTCTATTCCAGATCACATCTATTCTAAATGGGAGAATCAATTTGGAGAAAAAAATGCAGCGCTAATTGCCTCTCATTCAAATAATCCTGCGAAGGTAACAGTTCGCTCAAACCCTTTATTAGGGGGTCTTACAAATGAGGATTTGAGTGAAGTTAATGCAACGCAAATAGATGACTACGATGATTTTTTTGAGGTTCAAAAGTTACCTATGGAAGCTTTAAACTCTGGACGTTGTTATGCGCAAGATCCGTCAACTTCGATAGCTCCTAATTTATTAAACCCTCAATCAACTGATAACGTTCTCGATGCATGAGCATCTCCTGGAGGAAAGACTGCAATCATTGCTGCGAAAATGTCTAATCAGGGCAAAATCATTGCCGCTGATGTTGAAGGGCCTAGATCGGATCGATTAATTCAAAACTTGGAAAGACTCGGAATCGGAAATACTAAAATAATAAGATGCGATCTGAGAGATGAAGAAAACAGATTAAAGGATGAAAAATTATTATTTGATAAAATCCTTCTTGATGTCCCCTGCACCAATTCAGGTGTTTTTAGAAGAAGACCCGATGCGAAATGGAGGTTATTGCCTCACTCCACAGCTGATATGACAAAACTTCAACTGCATTTAATCAATTCAATTCTTCCACTATTAAAAAAAGGCGGTCATTTAGTATATAGCACATGCAGTATTGACGCAGAAGAAAATACCGGAGTAGTCTCTAAGTTACTTGAAACACATAATTATCTGAAAAAGTTGGATGAGGTACAGTTACTTCCCTCTGAAAATAATGACGGTGCTTATGCTGCCCTTATAGGGTAATTTGTTTTAATTAAAGTAATCCAAATTTATTTGAACCTCTATGGGGAAATTAATTTCACTACTGACAAGTATTGCGTTATTGGCAACAATAGTGACAAGCATACTGATTTGGGCATTGAACAAGTCAACTGTTTACGAAAGAGCTCCCCAAAATGAGATTCCTAAAATGACCCAAACTCCTTAATTCCAACTAAATGAAAATGAAATATTTAAAGATGGCGCTCCTTGGAGCAATGCTCGGTAATTCAGTAACTCATGCTGACAATCATTCAGCAATAAAACTGGAAAAAAATGAAGGTGATAAAATTTCCGTCAAAATAAAAGGGGAACATTTCACCACGTATCATTATGGTAAAGACAGAGCTAAACCGATTCTCTATCCAGTCCTTGGTCCAAAGAATAAACGCATGGTCAGAGATTGGCCTATAAAAAAAGATTCACCTAATGAAGCTCATGATCATCCACATCATGAGTCATTATGGTACACACATGGTGACGTGAATGGAATTAGCTTTTGGCATGTGGGTGATAAGATGGGGAAGATTCATCATAAAAAATTTCTTAAATCTGGTAAGAATGAAATCATCACTGAGAACGACTGGGTCAGCCCTAAGGGTGAACTCCAGTGTTCTGATACGACCAGTATCAAGTTTATGTCCCTGCCCAATGGAGGCCGTGGAATTGATTATACAGTAACTCTTAGAGCTACTAATGGAGATGTGAAATTTGGGGACACTAAAGAAGGCTCCATGGGAATAAGAACTCACCCCGCTTTACGAATGAAAGGTAAAGTTGCTACTGGAAAAGCCGTTAATAATAATGGCGTTTCAGGAGGAGGCGTTTGGGGGAAATCTGCGAAATGGTTGTACTACTGGGGAAAAGTCGAAGATGAACAAGTCGGTGTTGGTATTTTTGATCATCCCTCAAATCCAAGGCACCCAACCACTTGGCATGCCAGAGATTACGGTTTAATTGCAGCTAATCCATTCGGGTACTCACATTTTCAAGGGAAACCCAGAGGAACTGGAGACTTAATATTAAAAGATGGTGAGAAAATCACATTCCGTTATGCTTTTGTTTTCCTCGGCGGTGACAATAAAAGTTCAAAAGTCTCCGAGATTTATAACGACTGGATAAAATGAATTAATAGTTAGTAATTCATCAAAGCCTGCCTCAATGAAAAGAATCAAATCAATAGTTAATTCAACATTGATAGGCTTGCTTTTCGTAACTGCTTCATTTTCTGCTGCAGAAGAAGGGTTTAATACTGATTCCCTTAGTGTAGATTTCTTAGATTCTCATCACAGCAGCTCAATGATTAGTGGAGAATTTATCGAGCGTTCTATAATGCGTGAATTATCTGATTCGTTCAGAGCTATCTCTAACATTTCTATCGCTGATTCCGTTGATTCAGGTTATCTTATTAGAGGAATCAACTCCGAAGGTAATGGTTTTCTAGCAAGCAAACCACTTTCTCATGTTTATGTTGATGGAATTGCCCAATCANTTGAAGGAGCGAGACGTGGTTCTCTNGGAACTTGGGATTTAGACAGNNTCACATTATTACGTGGACCNCANGGAACAGCNGGTGGTCGCGTTTCAACGTCTGGGCAAATTAATATACAGACTAAAGACCCAACTTTCGACGAAGAAGGATCCCTACTTTTTGGTTTAGGAGAAAATAACCTTTATGAAAGTGCATTGATGGTATCTGGCCCGATAAATGAATACCTTGCCGCNAGGTTCACTGNAGAAATACTAGATCATGACGGCGAATTCAATTACCCCTTATCAGAGAGGTTACCCAAACTATCAGAGAGAAAAGAAGACGAGTACTATCAACTAAGAGCTAAAATCCTCTACCAGCCATCTGGTGAAAATGGACCACGAGCAATGCTCTCNGCATCACATTCATATGANGCTCCACAATACCAGGATGCAGATGGGCCTTCAGCCGGTGTTGATTGGCAAGACAGAATTTGGGGTCTGCAGTCATTACCAGCTTTTATACCAGCTATCTCTACTGAGGTTTCTCAAGCAAACTTATCAATTTTTAAACCCATTAATGAATATTGGAGTATAGAAAGCTTAAGCGGTATTGTGAGAACTCACACAGAAATTCCCTCCATAGATTTATCAAAGAACGGTGAAATAGATGATCAGACTATTTCAAGACAAATAAAAGGTATTTACCAAAAAGCACGAGTGAAAAGTAGTGCAGGCATNTTCTATTTAGATGGCGAAATGAATCATACATACAATCAGAAACTACCTTTCAATAATTTTAGAAGTCGAAACTATGAAAACGTAGAAATTGAGAATCTTGCATTATTTGGTGAGGCAGATTTTCAAATTCTGCCAAGATGGTCATTATTTGGAGGCCTACGTTATGATCATGAAAAGTTAGGATACTCCCGAATCTATCGTGACATCAAAGACAATGAAGTTATCAATTCTAAATTCACTTCACAGTCCTCATCAGCTGATGCGGTACTGCCAAAGATTGGAATAAATTATAAAATAAACGAGAACAATACAATTGGTCTTAAATCTCAGAAGTCTTACCGTGCAGGTGGGATGGAATATGATCTACTCAATGACGCTGAATACGAATATAAGGATGAGAAAGTATGGAACTATGAACTTTCATTATCGGGTAACTCACCGGACAAAAAAATTAAATACTCCGCTAACCTTTTCTATATGGACTGGAAAGATCAACAATTAAACATTCCACAAATACCTGGAGATTCTAGCACTGCAATAATTTCTAACGTCAACGACTCTCAGGTATACGGAGGAGAATTAGAAATACAGGCACAAGCAAATGAGAACCTCACTCTATTCGCTTCACTAGGTGCTGCAGTGACTGAATTTGAAGATTTTAAATTAAACCAGTTCAGAACAGAAACGATTCTCTCTGGTGAAAAATTTCCCCGATCTCCAAATTTCACCGCTGCTGTAGGTTTTGAGCATCAATTTGAAAGTGGGTTTTTTCTCGGTGCTGACATGAAATATACCAGTTCCAGGGTTTCACGGTCTATTTTTGAAGGTTTAGAAAGGGACGATCTTCCAGAATATACGATATTAAATCTAAGACTCGGCTACAGGCAAGATGATTGGAGCATCACAGCATTTGCCAGTAACTTAACTAACGAAGAATACTTTCTCTATCGATACAATACACCAAAACTCCAGGTAGGCACAATAGGGCTAGAGCGTTACGTTGGTCTCAGAGTCACCTACAATTTCTAAAAAATAATTCCTATTCCTGTATGGAACTCGCCAAGCATAAAAATTTATGTTATCTATATCAATCGAGATGATGGTTCACCGCTTAACTATTTTATTGGTGTTTTTATTGCACTCTCAGAGCTTTGCTGAAAAAATTGAGTTCAATAAAAGTATTAAGCCTATACTATCGAACAACTGTTTTTCATGCCATGGACCTGACGCCAAAGTTGTCAAAGGAGACCTTCAGCTTCACCTCAGAGAAAAGGCGACCTCTGAATTAAAAAAGTCAGGTGAACGAGCAATCGTTCCTGGGGACCGAGATGAGAGTAGTCTTTGGCACAGAATTACTTCGACTGATCCTGATGAACAAATGCCACCCCCTGAATCAAATCATAAACTTAGCAGTGAGGAAATTAAAACGATAGGTCAATGGATTGATGAAGGTGCTGAATACCAAGGACACTGGTCATTCCAACCGATCAACCCTAAAGAAGGTAATATTGATGATTTCATAAAATCGAAATTAACTGAGGCGGGATTAACCTCTTCAGTTACAGCGGATCCCCAAACATTAATCAGGCGCCTCAGTTTAGACCTTACTGGATTACCTCCTACTCAAAGTGAGATTAATAAATTCATAAGTGACCAAAGTGTTAATGCCTACGAAAAAACAGTAGACCGGTTACTTAGTTCAAAAGCTTTTGCTGAGAGACTAGCGGTAAACTGGCTTGACGCGGCTAGATATGCAGACACTAACGGGTATTCAATTGATGATCATAGAGACATGTGGGTTTGGAGAGACTGGGTTATTTCTTCTTTTCTTGAGAATAAACCTTTTGATCAATTCACCCTTGAACAAATTGCCGGTGACTTGATACCTAACAATACGAATCAACAAAAGGTCGCCACAGGGTTTCTTAGGAATAGTATGAACACACATGAAGGAGGAACCATTGCAGAAGAGTACCGAGTCACCTATACCGCCGACAAAGTTGATACAGTATCAACGGTTTTCATGGGGATGACTATGAAATGCGCTCAATGCCATGACCATAAATATGATCCAATTTCCCAAGAAGAGTATTACAAATTCTATGCATTCTTTAATACATCTAGTGAACCTGGGAACGGAGCTATAAATGCAAACACTGCGCCATTGATCGAAGCAGAGTCACCAATCTGCTCAATCGACCGAGTCAAAAGAGACGCCGGCATGAGGATAAAAGAACTTCGGAAGAAACGTATCAATCCAGAGGTAAATTTAGCCAAAGAAAGAGATGAATGGGAAAATAAAAAACTAGAATCCTTAAACAATCAGCGCCCAAATTCTGATAAAAATGATACTCAATTTAAAATTGATGATTCGGTCAAATGGATCTGGTCTGACAAAGATAATAAATCTGCAAGCGCAGAGTTCAAAAAAACCTTCAATCTAGAAAATGATCCATTAAAAGCTTTCATTTGGTTCACTTGTGACAACGAATGTAAAATCAAGATCAATGAACAAAATATTGGAACGAACGAAGACTGGACAAAGCCAAAACAAATAAGTGTAAAGAATTTATTAAAAGGGCCTAATACAATCTACGTTCAGGCCACAAACCAAGCAGGTTCGGCGGCTGGGTTCATTTTAAGCATGCACATCATTCTCCCCTCTGGAGAAAAAATTAATATAGTTTCAGACTCAAGTTGGGACTCACGAACGAGTAAGCTCGATAATAAAAATTGGGCTAAAGCTGCTAGTATTGCTAGTTACGGTGAGGATCCGTGGGGGAAAATTTATCAGGAAAACACTCCAGACGGATTTGATAAGGATCTTTATTTAGCCTTGAGCAAGGATCGCTCCGGGAGAAGTAATGAAGATTGGAACAAGATCAACGACTCATTTTCTTCAGTCTCAGGAACTTTTAAAATCTACATAAACCAATTAAACCTTGAAGAAAAAGCCATCAAAAAAACAGCTGACACTGGAAAATCAACGGTGATGGTTATGAATTACAAACCTAGAAAGACACATATCCTTATCAGAGGCGCATACGACCAGCACGGCGACGAGGTCAATTCCGGAACTCCGTCTGCAATAAAACCAAAAGATGTCTCGTCTGATAATGAATCCACGAGATTTGATCTAGCAAAATGGCTCATCAATCCTAATCACCCACTTACTTCAAGAGTCATTGTGAACCGTTATTGGCAAATGATTTTTGGCACGGGACTCGTCAAAACTTCAGAGGACTTTGGATCTCAAGGAGAATACCCTTCACATCCTGAACTACTCGATAGACTTGCAAAAGATTTTATCAGTAGCGGCTGGGACCTTCGAAAAATGATTAAAAAGATAGTCATGTCGGACACTTACAAGCAAAAATCAAACTTAACTAAGAAGGCAAAAGAGAAAGATCCTTACAATCGATTATTATCCAGATCTCCAAGATTTAGAATAGATGCAGAATTTGTGAGAGACTCTGCTCTCTTTGCCTCTGGACTATTGAACCGTGAGATCGGAGGGCCAAGCGTCTATCCTTATCAACCTAATGACTTATGGGCTGATGTGAGTCACTACGGTTACCCTGCTGGATTCACCTCCCAAAAATACTTACCGGGTTCCGGTAGTGCTAATCATAGAAGGAGCATGTACACCGTTTGGAAAAGGACTTCGCCTCCACCTTCAATGATTATATTTGACGCTCCGAACAGAGAAACTTGTACGGTAAGAAGACTACAAACAAATACTCCTATGCAGGCACTCGTTCTCCAAAATGACCCTCAATATCTTGAAGCTGCAGTATCACTCGGCAAGATTATGTCATTAAAACCGACTCCCCAAGAAGGCATAAAAGAAGGCTTCATCAAGACATTAGGTCGGAAACCAAAGCAAAAAGAATTAACAATTTTGATGTCATCTCTAACTCATTACCTATCAACCTATGAGTCTCGTCAAAAGGATGCTATTTATTTACTGAAGGCTGGCCAGTCTATTGTAAAAAATTCAATGGATGCCAAGAAGAATGCTGCTTGGACTTTAGTGGCAAGCACTTTATTAAACATGGATGAATTTGTAACTAAGCAATGAACATTTCAGACCATATTAATTCATCATCTAATATAATTAATAGACGATCTTTACTTGGCCAGTCCGGTATTGCTCTAGGCTCTCTTGCTGCGGCGTCAATGCTCAAAGGAGAAACATCTTCACCAATAAATAAAGGTTTACTTGGGCTTCCTCACTTCAAAGCCAAGGCTAAAAGAGTGATTTACATGTTCCAGTCCGGAGGTCCATCACACATCGATTTATTCGATCACTCTGAAAGAATTAACGAACTTCACGGATCAGAATTACCTAAAAGCGTTAGAGGCGGCCAAAGGCTAACGGGCATGACAGCAGGCTTAAAAAAATTATTAGTTTGTGGACCAGTATCTCCAATGAAGCAGAGGGGAAATTCTGGGACATGGATGAGCGACATGGTTCCCTACACAGGAAAAGTAGCTGATAAAATCACGGTGGTAAACTCCATGCACACGGAAGCGATTAATCATGACCCCGGGATTACTCTACTAAACACAGGCTCTCAAATACCTGGAAGGCCAAGCCTTGGGTCATGGGCAAGTTATGGGCTAGGCAGCAGCAACTCTAATATGCCCTCATATATTGTTTTAATATCCCAAGGCAATGGAAAGAACCCAGGCCAGCCAATTTTTTCTCGTCTGTGGGGTAGCGGCTTCCTACCGAGTCAGCACCAAGGCGTCTTGATGCGAAGCGGTAAAAACCCCCTGCTCTATCTCAATGACCCTCCGGGTATTGACCGTTCAACGAGAAGAAGAATGTTAGACGACCTAGCGTCACTCAATAAGGAGACCTATCAGGAATTCGCGGATCCGGAAATTGAAACCAGGATTGCTCAATATGAAATGGCATTTAGGATGCAAACAGCAGCACCTGAAATTGTAGATATCTCTAATGAACCAAAAAGCACTTTCAAACTTTACGGCGAAGAAGCTAGAAAACCGGGAACCTATGCTTATAACTGCCTGCTAGCGAGGAGACTCGCAGAACGCGACGTCCGATTCATTCAATTATTTCATCGCGGTTGGGACCAACACGGCAGCCTAATACCTCATCTTAGTGCGCAATGTAAAGACACTGACCAGCCCTCTGCTGCATTGGTCACAGATCTAGAGCAAAGAGGACTATTGAAAGATACAATTATCATTTGGGGGGGTGAATTTGGTCGCACAGCATACAGTCAAGGTTCATTAAGAAACGGAAGAGACCATCACGGCCGTTGCTTCAGCATTTGGATGGCTGGTGGAGGGATCAAGCAAGGCCATGTCCATGGAAAAACTGATGACTATTGCTATAATATTGAAAAAGACCCTG
>PAHQ01000035.1 GCA_002705125.1 Verrucomicrobiales bacterium
AAATAAGCGATTAGAAACATCGTCGCAACAATCACTCTCGCATTCCCTTTTCTCCAAGCGATTAGATCCAAGCATAAACGAAATGAAGCGAGTATCCAGACCAAGCTGCCTAACAAGAACAGATGATGCACACCGTGAGATGTCCACAGGAGGTGACCCACTGAGGAATACTTAGACTCTTCGCTCAGTTGATGATACGCATCTCTCAGAGATCCCTGAACGAAGGCCTGCTCTACAAAGATAATGTAGAAGCCAAGTACAATCAGGCCAATTGAAATCATAGTTCGAAGTAATTTCATAGTTTTATTTTCTGGCTTCTTCTTGGGAGTCAACAGGTTCGCCGTTACTGTTCAAAAATAAATAGATTAACTAACAAAAGTAGAAGTAATCATTTAATTTCACTTCCACTTATCGTCATCATAAAAAGTGAGATTAATGCAATAATTATTACAGCAATCAAGAAAATTTGAGCCATCATATTTGTCCTCTTATTCAGTTCATCTATTTCATTTTTTTCCTTCCGAATAGCTTGTTCCTTCCGAATAGCTTGTTCTCTTAAAAATTTATCATATTCATTAATTTCCCTATCTGTAACAGAATTGCTTCCAGCTTTTTGAATAGACTTTTGAAGATTAATAAAGAATTGATGCCAGAAATCAAAAAATTTCATATTAAAACACTAACACAACCACCAGTAACACGGGGTTCATTATAGGTGGTTAAATTACTTTTGACGCATTTATTTAAACATCATAAATATACATACAAGCTGAATTGATTCATTTTGACACTATCAGGTCCAGCAAGACCTACAAGCATATACAAACAAAATCCAATCATAAGAAATATCCATGGCACGTGAATTATGGATAGGATGGCAGCGCTAAGTTGTCGTGACTTACGTCCAAAAATTACTAGTTGATCCTTTTTGATATTTTCTAGATTCATCCAATTCTTTCCATGTTTTTGTTGGCAATTCAAGCCAGCATTGAGGACATGCGTAGGTATTATGTCTGAATCTGATTAAAATAATTCCAATGGTGAAACATACTGATGAACCAACAAAATACTGAATAAAAGTTTTAATGGATCTCTCTTTTCCGAGCATGTCTGGTTCAAAAAAAAACCAGTATTGAAAAAGAATGCTTAACATAACAAGAAAACCTCCAAACATAAATCCAATACTTTGATTTCCCCCATTTGAAAGAGTGCAAGAAGGAATTCCATAGCCTTTGTAATTACAATCGCTATTTGGACAAATTACCTTCTGACGAGCATCAATTAAATAATTGAAAAATTTAACTATTCTGATTTTATCAGGCATCCCATAAAGATAACTAACAAAGAAGGACTAACCAATTACAAAATCACCCTAAATTTATAACGATCCAAGGCACATGGACAATGAACAGGGGGTTAGGAGTCGCATTCAGCCTTTAACACTGTGCCTATCATTGAATATGGAATTAAAACTTCCTGTCCTTTGGAAGGCCCTGCAGTCCAAACAAGTCGAAATCCTTTTGAGGTAACTGAGAGGATGTTACCATCGGCTAAAAGCTCCCCTTCCTTGGCAGAATAAATTTGAACATAATCCTGTACTGATACCCCATAGTTATCGTCCACTAACTTATAGTTCATCGTTTCTGTATAGCCAATACACCCCCCAAGAAGCAGGGGCAGCATTACAATGATCAGGAATAAATTCTTCATGTTAGGATTTTGGAATGAATATTTCAATACTGTTTGCTGCCAACCCTCCTCCTAGGATAATTGATATTATAAATAATGCTGCCAANGAAACTAGNATTCCNAGAAACCATAAATGAATCAAACTAATTCTCATTAGAAAAACTAATCGTCTTGTTGGTTTTTCTAAAATCTCCCTCTTAGTAATTTTATATGTGAAAATTAGAAGAATTAATACTGTGAGTGCTAAAAGAACAACGGTAAATTCCATCACTATACCAAGGTCAAAAGGATCCTGAGAGAGCCAAACCGGCAAAGCAATAAATAAGAAGGAATAGATGGCTCCAAAACAAATCAAGAATCCTAAGTTCCTTGATTTTTCTAGTGGGTTTTCAGTTTCAAATTCAAAAGCTTTCTTATTAATATTCCATGCCAAACATATCGTAATAAAAGTCCATAAAACCATTACAAATACGAATCCAATTTCATCCCCTAACCATCCAAAGCTTCCCATCAAATCTATTCCCATAATAGTTGTAATGTTAGTCACTGTTCTCATAATTGTCTAATGTGAATTTGTGAGCTGGCAGCTTATTGGTTGGCAAGCAAATGATTGCTTCCTGAAAGAATAAATAAAAAAACGTAGTAGTGTTAGTAAAGTTTTATAATTTGTTATACATTATGATTATAACAATGGATTCGATAGATTTAAGAATTAAGCGTCCTCGTGACGTTGATTTTGTTTACTTACTAATAATTATATTATTGGTTTCCTGTTGGGTTTGGATTTTTATATCCAAGGAAGTTGATGCAGCTCTGAAAATTTCATTTCTNATATTTAGTACGATCTTTGGAATTCCATTAGTATGTATGCTGTGTATGTCTTTTGTTAAAGGTAAATTTATTAAAGATCATAAAATCGTGTTAACTGATAATGATTTCAGTTGTGAAGGGGAGGAATTCACAGACACTGCATTCAAGATTAGTTGGAAAGATTTTTATGAAATACAGTTCTTTAAAGCTCATGAGGTTCAGATTACGGAAATCAAAGAAGTTCATAGCCAACATATAATAAACTTCAACTTGTTTCCCAAACAAAAGCGTTACCTTGTCGAATCCAGCTCTGGGGGACTCTTTAACAAAGCTCTGGTAGTTGCTCTTGTTGAAAAATTTCTTGATGCAAAAAACCGTGACGATAGACAAAAGATAATTTCAAAATTTACCGCAAAAAAAATAAGGATACCCATTAAAAATAGAATTAAAGGATGGTGCTCAAATTGTGAGATACTGTGCTCGACCGACAAAAACTTACCTAAATTGCAAAGGATTTGTACAAATTGTTATATTACAAAATTGCAGGAAGTTGATTGGAATAAAAATTACTGGAAACATCTCAAAACTGAAAGAAGAGCAAAGTTGTAATAGTTCACCTCTTACAATCCACTAACAATTGACCCTGAATCAGGGATCAGCGGTTATGGGCCATTGTTTGTAGACTCATTCAAATTAATCATTACATTCGAATGCCCGATAATTAGAATGACAGATCTATAAAGTAACGGACGGTTGAAAAAGCCTCAAGAAAAAGCCACCCCATGGAATACATAATTGGAATTATTATTGGGACTATAAATATTGTCAGTAATAAATATTTTATACAGCTTAACAATTTTTTCTGTTTCTTTGAGCCAACGCTTTGATGATTAATTGTTGAATTGATACTAACTCCATCAAGATTTGAATTTGTGTATTCCCATGATAAAGCTTCACATTTGCTATCATAGATTTGCTTTTTTCGTATTTGCCTAAAAAGCATGAATACGGAAACGAGTATAAATATTTGTCCTATAAGCTGAATTAATAGATATTTAATACCAATATATTCCAAAGGTACTTCGTTCAGTTCGTTGCCGACAGTTGTATCGATATCAAGTGAAACGTTGTCTGTATGGTCAAGTAATGCATTAGGTTGACCTAAAAAATAAAATACTAATACCCCTATTACCATAAGGATCCATGGCAAAAACTTCATCCCAAAACCCTAACACCATATTAAATGCTAACCAATGACAAAAGAAATATTAAGAATGCAATAACCCATGAACCCCATACCCTTATTTCTGATTATAGAAACGCGCCTGTGATCCTTGCCTGCAGTCCACGCGCCATGGACCGTTAGCGGTGGTTGGTGCTTCTATTGTTGAATTTTAGGTATCAAATTTAATAATCAATCCTACCATTGTAATAATTTTTCCATATGCCCATGATGTCATTCCCAAATCTTTGACTTTCAGTTTGGTTGCTTTTGGTCGGATCCAACTGTATAAGCTGCCTGAAATTACTTTAAATGCCAATTATTCTACCACCGATCACTCGTCGTCAATTCGTTAAGGGTTCGCTTGCTCTTGGAGGTACGGCAATGATGATGCCTTACGAGTTGGTTGCCACCTCGAGTAGCGAACGTTTTGAGCTGGACCCAAATCGAGTTGCATTGCTTGCGGATACGCACATCAGTGCCGATCCGGATCTTGTTTACCCAGGTACAAAGTGGCCTGGTTCGGCCGTTAAGGGGGGAGAACATGAAAGCGTACATATAGTGAAAAGCATCGTAGAGTCGGCCAAGAGCGTAATTGCACTCAATCCTCGACCCGCTCACCTGATTGTGAACGGTGATTGTACCTTCGGGAGGGGTTCTGAAGGAGAGTACAAACAGTTTCTCAAGCTTGTGGAGCCGATTCGTGCCGCGGGCATTACCATTCATGTGACAATCGGTAATCACGATAATCGTTGGAATTTGTGGAAATTACTCCCGTTCCTTAAGAAAGAGCATATGGGAGTTCAGGCGGGCGTGATTGAACTTCTGCACGCTAACCTCGTACTGTTGGATTCGGGAAATGGAGCCCTAGGAGACAAACAGTTGAACTGGCTCGCTCAACAACTCGACGAAAGACCTGATAAGCCAGCTCTTATCTTTAGCCACTATAATCCGTATAACAATCGCGGCGTGCGTCCCATCAAGGGCATGCGTGATGGATCGTCTCTGTTGAAACTTCTTGCCGGACGCAAGCATGCTAAAGCTTATTTCTATGGTCATACGCATGAGTGGCAGCATGATCGACTAGGCCATCTTCATCTCATTAACCAACCGGCAGTCAGCTACTATTTCGGAAAAGGTCACGCGCATGGCTGGGTTGATATGAAACTTACTAAAACTTCTGCTGANCTAGAGTTGCACTGTATCAATCGCAGACACAAGCAGCATGGTGATTTGAGACAGGTCAGCCTGAAGAACTAGAAGACATTGAGTAAAATGAGCGGCCGCTACGAGTTACTCTTAAGGGGTAGTGAGAATAANGAATCTATCAATTATAAGGAATTTAAAATGAGAGCCATAAAAATATTATCCCTTGTTGTTACAAGTTTGTGCGGACTAACTCCATGTCTGGCCGACCCAGTGCATCACGATCCTATTACGGTTCGTGTTGCTTCTTATAATGTTGAGTATGGCAAAAGCGCGACCCCGGAACAAATTGGAGAGATGTTCAAGCCATATAAGCTGGATATTATAGGTTTTGACGAAGCTCCAGATGGTGATTGGACGGCTCGCGTCGGTGAGGTTCTGGGGATGCAATATAGTTTTGTAGGCAAGATCTCTTCGGCAAATCACAAGAATAAGTACAAGACGGTTCTTAGCAGGACACCTTTAGAAGGACGTGAAGAGCACAAACTCACGGGCCGGGGCTGGAATCCCGCGTCGGTTATCAGAGCCGTGACTAAAATTGATGGAGCTTCATTCGCATTTTACTCGCTGCATATCTGTAAGTCGGGCGCAAATGATGGCCATGCGTATAGCCTTGCGACCAAGGTTCTACCCCGGGAGTCAAATAATAGGGTTATCGTCGTTGGGGATTACAATAACAAAATTGGAGATGCTGCGATGAAAACGGTCGAGGCGGCAGGATTTAGACCAACGTGGTACGATCTGAAGATTGATATTTCCAGGGAGTTTACATACAACGCCCAGAATCCCAAAAATAATTTGGGTGTGATTGACCANATTTTGTACAACAAGCTGTCTGGAGCCCAGGTAACAGCCGGAGGTATAATCGAACTAGAAAAGCCTTTGTCTGATCACAAACCAATTTGGGCGGAGATCTTATTCCCCCGAAAACTCAAGAAGGGTAAGGGCTCTGAATAGACCGGACGTTATTGATTGCCAAGAATTTCCTTTCTGTGGATGAATCATAGAGTCAGTTTAAAAAGTTATGTTTTAATTTTTAAATTAAGGCGACTTTAAGTATTGGTAAGAAAAATATAGTGTGATAAATCTTAAAACATGAAAAAACTAATTTATCTTACAGGGTTAATGCTTTTGGCAAATTGCAGTTCAATTCCTAAGGATAATTTCAAAGAAACATATCAGAGAGAAATATGCGATAAGTATTCATTGTACGCTAATAGCAAAGATTTGAATGGTAGTTTATCTCTTTATGCAGATGACGCTATAGTTAACGGTAGTGCAGTTGAACCAATTTTTGGTATGGAAGCAATCAAAGAAAGTTTCATGNAATGGCATGAAAGTACAGAAAAAATCAATCACAGCGCAACTGTAATTTCTGCTAAAAAATTTGGCAATGAGGCATTTGCGTATGGCATCTGGAAAGTTGATCAAATCATGAAAGATGGAAGCAAAAGAGAAGAAACAGGTCATTGGTCAACCCACAATATTAAAGTTGGAAACAGTTGGAAAATGACAATTGATCATACAAATGATGCAAAATTTTATCCAACTCGAAAAACTCCTTAGATACTTAAAAATAAGTAACAGGAGTTAGGGGTTCATGGTTTATGACTTCTCACTCCCAACGATATAGTTCGCTTAGTTGAATGANCGCGTATNACTAAAATTNGTTACCTAAATTAATGGCTACGTCCCGCAGAATGTTTGATGAACTCTTTCCTCGGGCTCAGGCGGGGATTGGTAGCGGTTGAGATCTGGGCGAGTTTTATAAGGCTCCTGCAACGCGGCTAGTAGATCTTTCAGTGGTTGCAGATCGCCATTCGTGGAGGCCTCCAGAACCTGTTCCACCTTATGATTACGTGGGATCACAGCCGGGTTATTAGCGCGCATTAAAGACAAAGATAATTCTAGTGGTTCCATGTTTTTAGCAAGCCTTGCCTGCCAGCGTGCATGCCATTCTTTGAAAGTTTTATCGTCATAGGGCCTGCCTCTTGGTAATGCTTCTTTCGTCAAATCTCTAAAGGTGTTGGTGTAGTCCGCGTTTTTCCGGTGCATCCAGTCAAGCAGATCAGTAAATAGATTTTCATCTTCCACTAGCTCACCGAACAGGCCAAGTTTAGCACGCAGCATAGAGAGCGATCTTTCTTTATACACTGCGCCAAAACCATTTACAGCTTCTTCGGCGATATCTGTCGCCTTTTTGGTCTCGTCATCAAAGAGGGGAAGCATGGTCTCGGCCAGACGTGCCAGATTCCATTGCGCGATGGCAGGTTGGTTGGCATAGGCGTAGCGCCCCGTATGGTCGATGGAGCTAAACACCGTCCCTGGATCGTAGATATCCATAAAAGCGCAGGGGCCATAATCAATCGTCTCACCAGATATCGTCATATTATCCGTGTTCATTATACCGTGAATAAAGCCCACCCTCATCCAGTGGGTTATCAATTCCGCTTGTTTATCAATAACAGCCCTAAGGAGCGAAAGCGGTCTATTGTGATCCTTCTTAACCTCCGGGTAGTGCCTTTCAATAGTGTAATCTACGAGAGTTTGTATTATTTTGATGTCTTTTTGCAATGCAGCGTATTGAAACGTACCAACACGAATGTGCGAGCTGGCAATGCGAGTGAGGGTTGCCCCTGGCAAGCCGGTTTCACGATACACTTGATCCCCGTTTGTGACCACCGCAAGACTACGAGTTGTGGGTATGTTTAGCGCGTGCATAGCTTCGCTAATGATATATTCACGCAGCATCGGTCCAAGTGCTGCACGTCCATCTCCACCCCTTGAGTATGGCGTGGGACCAGAACCTTTGAACTGAATGTCAAGGCGTTGACCCGAGGGAGTGATTTGCTCTCCCCAGACAATTGCTCGCCCATCACCCAACATGGTAAAGCGGCCATATTGATGTCCGGCATAGGCCTGAGCCAGCGGCTCTGACCCCTTTGGCATATCATTACCGCCAAAAAGTGCAGCTTGTGCGTCCAAACTTTTGCCAGAAATATCCAAACCTATATCCGTGGCGAGAGGCTCATTAAAGATTACCATTTTTGGCTTAGGAACTGGCACCGGTGAGAGTTTTGTATAAAACGCCTTGGGCAGGTGGATGTAAGTGTTATCGAAGTTGAAACCGGAGCTATTCATTTAGTGTCACCTCATTAATGGCGAGGCTTAATCGCGCAATCTTTCTCCCCACGCTCGCCAAGAAGCTGGGGCAGTGTTATAAGAACAGCGAATAGGAGTAAATCCTTCATGAAGTAAAACCCTAACACCCCACGTTAGTCTAACCAATTAAAATTATCCGAAGATTATAACGGGAAAAGGGGCTGGTGGCTTTAATCGAAACGGCACGAGAGTCTGGATTCTCATATATATAAGCACCTTCCTACTAAGGTCTAGTATTTCAACGAGAACTAGTATCATTGATCTTATTCAACTCCCGTGATCAGAAACATGATAATAAAAAACCAAGGCAACCCTCTGCTGACAATTCTCATTTGTTCATTTGTGATAGCTGCTATTAATTCCTCCTTCTCAACCTCACTTAATTCCCCAAATTTCTGTCCCGCTATACTCTCACGATATTTTTTGACTGACATATTTCCCTTGGCCTTATTTATCCAACCTGCATCTTTACTTTTACGCCAAAGAAATTCTCCAACACCCCANATAAATAAAAAAAACCCAATAATAATAATNAGATAAATGTCAGTAGGNTTCATTCAAAGACAATAACCAAATAAACAAACGACAGCAATAAGAAACTTCAATCCATTATAAATAAAGTCATATTTTATAATATGTTAGAAATTATAAGTATGTTAGAATAGTAAAATAACAGCTATCCAAAAACACGTTTAAAACGTGCTAATTAGATAAACTTGAAAGTCTCTATTATGAAAAAAATAAAAAATATGTGTTTTATCTTATTAGTTATTTCAATTTCTCAATCAAAGGTATTGTCGCGCACATTCGAAGATCAATTCGGGCGGACGATAAAAGCAGATCTGATTTCCCATACTGGAATAAGTTCGAATGAAGTTAAGATTAGTAAGGATGGCAAGCAGCTCAATGTGAAAATTAGCCTTTTTAGCGAGAAGGATCAGAAGTTCATCAGGAACTGGATGAAGGAGACTCCTCCGATGATCGATTACGTATTTCGTATCGAAGCAACATTGAAACAACTAGGCAGTTTTAAAANTAAATCGAACTCTATCTATAGTTCTACCAGTCGCAGCAAGACCAAAACAAATGCTTATGAAATAAACTTAACAAATCTTACGCGTCAGGCAGTTAAAGATTTGCGGTTAGAGTATCGAGTTGTAAAAGAGGGAAGATCTGGAAGGTTTGAATTCCAAAGAGGGCGNAAAGAAATTAGCGAGCCACTGAGATACAANCANGATATAGTTTTAACGACTGCAAAGTCCGANCTTGATAGCTATCGAAGTTCATATAGCTCATATAGTTACAAGGAAGCCGTGCTTGGGGTTTTGGTAAGGGTTTTTGATAAACAGGGTGAATTGGTTGCTGATTGGCGTAGCTCTAATACAAAAATAGCAAAAATCAGCTGGGAAGAAATAGACCATTATTTTGCCACTCGTAGAACTTCGTCATCTAGGAATAGAGTTAGAGGGAGGTAACTGCATTCTGCAGCTGCATATTTTTTGATGTTTCTTTTCGCTAACACCCCAATCAATAGTCAGTTACTCACTAAAAGAAACTTTATAAAAAATATGCCTTATCAAGCTAACTTTGATAACAAAATAAAAGCACTGTTATTCTACTCATAGGAATGATAGTTGGTTTTGNTATGTGGGNGTATGGAGGTGATGATAACGCTGGTTTCTAGTGGNCTAAGGTAATAGGTTAAAAGAATCTGATATGAAAAAGATAAAGCTGCTTCTATTACCGCTGCCACTTCTTTTTGGAGGGTGTGGACAGGCTGAGGACCTGGCTCAACTTGAGCCGACCTTAGTATCATCGTATAAAAAGCCNACTTTCGAACCCATGAACCTTGAGCAATACAAGGAAGCCTACCCTGAATTACTNGGGCTTTCTTGTGGCATNGAGAAATTTTTTGATACTTATATTAATGTTTTCGGTGTCACGGTTGCCGCAATGCCAAACACTCCTGTTCCCGAGACCATCCACGCAGCGAAGATCTTCGCTCAACTCATCGATAACGACGAAGACTTCATCCCCGACGATCCGAAAATATTCAATTTTCACCAGAAGGATTCCGATGGAAGAAATTGCCTAGTCGTTCTAGTTGATACAAAGGCGCTNGACAATGAATGGATTGCTTTCAAGCCCGGCCAGCGATTTTGGGTTCCAGCACAAGCGCTACGTCCGGGGCATTCCGGCGTCGGTCATTCGAGGGATGGTGAGATGGATATCGCTGTCGAGGAACTGTTTCACAAGTACAGTAAAGCGTTGCAGAGAGTTTACCCTAGAGATTTTGGCTTGCCAGATGAGGAAGCTGGTGACAAATGGTCTTCAACCCTATCCAATGCAATGGATCTAGCACGGGGTATTGACCGGACAGTGAGGCCAGTNAATGGTCAATGGATCTACCCCGAAAACGCTTGGTANACTTACAGCGCGACTTCATGTGGTTGGGGTTGCCAGATTGATGAGTACTTGTGGCATGTTTGGGCAACAAATATCGGTTACAATGAGATTCTCACAAGGCAACCTGATGGACNGAAAGAGGAGGCTAGGCCCCGTGGTTGGTGCGACAATCTTAGCCGGGAATGGAAGCCATGTACTAGGAAAGATCTTAAAGAGATGGATCTTCCTGCTTATCAATTAATCAACAAAAAAGAATACAGAATACCGACCAACATTCCCTTCGGAGAGTATGGTAATAACCGAGTTGAATATCACGGTTACGAAATTGACGTCCGATTCAATAATGGTCACTATTTCACTATCAACCGAAAATCAAATACAAGCCTAACTTTAAAGCGTGGAAATACCTATTATTTNGATCAATCATTGAACGCTAACGCTGGATATGAGCTTAGGTTCTCTGCTACTAGGGATGGGGTTCATGGTGGAGGAAAAGAATATCAAAAAGGCGTGAAATTTAAAGGGGTGCCCGGAAACCGAGGTTCTTATGTCAAGATTACTGTTGCCAATGATGCGCCTGATAAACTTTATNTTTATTGTAAAAGTAAACTAAGCATGGTTGGTAAGAGTGTTCTTGTGATCGAAGATTAATCCTAGAGATATAGCTATAAAAGACAGTCATAATGAAGGCCAAAAAGAATCTAAGAAATACTCCATGAACAACGACCGACTTCGGTTATGAGACTTGAAGNTAGTACCATTAACTATAAACATGAATTTCTTTAGCNTTTAGCTTATCTCATAAATATGTCCACTCCAGCTCTTGNCGTTTTATATGAACATCCCACCTGGCAGCAACCACTTTTCGACGCTCTCGATAAACGCGGTATCGATTACCTTGCCTATGATGTTAAGTCGGCAGCCTTCGACCTGACAGAGGNNATTCAGGCTTCGACAATTTTCAACCAAGTGAGCCCCAGTGCCTATGTTCGCGGCAATGGACATGCTGTTCCGTTTGCGCTGGCTCTGCTTGATCACCTCGAATCCACNGGTGCGAGAGTGCTCAACGGTGCCTGTACATTTCGACTGGAACTCGACAAAATTGCCCAGATCCGCCTGATGCGTGACCTTGGCATGGATTATCCATGGACGGTTGCCTTCAACAACGTGGAAGCATTACGAGATCGTGAAGAGACCCTCAACTTTCCTGCTATTCTTAAACCCAATCAGGGTGGCAGCGGGGCCAGAATGGCGGAGGTGAGCAGCTTGAAAGAACTAACCAGTCTTCTCGAGGCAGAACCCTCATTGTGGCAGCCAGACCCGGTTTTACTGCTTCAGGAGAAGCTTGATCATGACCCTGGCAAACAAGGTATAGTGCGTCTGGAGTTTCTCGACGGAGAACTCCTCTATGCTATGCGAGTGGTAGGAGTATCAGGTTTTAACCTTTGTCCTTCAATAGACTGTAACCCGGAGGGTGACGAAGTTGGGATCTGTGCGGTGCCTAACAGCACGCCTGCAAGCGATCCCCAATTTCTACCCTATCCTGAAGTCCCGGCTGAAGTGGTGGAAGAGGCTAGCCTCCTCTTCAGGGCAACAGGATTTAATATTGGTGCTCTGGAATACTTAATTACAAGCAATGGACGACGGGTATTCTACGANATCAATGCTAACTCCAACTTACGACGTTCCGTCGGATTAGCCATGGGCTTCGACCCTTTTGATCGGGTTGCCGAATATCTCGAACGACAGATATCCTTATAAAGCGNCGCGCGACTTCTAGGTAGAGTAAAGAAATTCAAGATAGCCCTAAAAGCAGGGTAGTCATATNCCGATCAGAAACAATGGTGCTGGGTCCATAATTCTTTAGCCATTGCCCTCTTTTTATGTGCCGTGGACCATTAGCGGAGTCGGTGATTTTTTGGCATTAGATTTGCTAATGTTGTTATTCATAGTTCTTAAAAATGAAATTTTTTAAAGAATGGGACAAAAAAATTTGGGTACATAAGTATGCTAAAAGGNTTATCATATTATTTCTGTGTTACGTNGCTGGCATAGGAACGGGAAGNTTACAAAGAGCNACCCATGAACCNCGAAATCTGACATATGATTCAAGGTCANTTATTCGAAGNCTGTGAGTTGTAAANCCTNAAGCCATAATCCACAGNTCTCGTTATAACCTTCATTTTTTTGTAATTGTTTGATTCGTGGTGCGGTGTGCTGGTGTGAAGTGGATCAGTCTCTAGAATTCTTACGCTCGATTGCCCTCCTGACGCTCAATTTCCATTCAAGAGCTTCCTGCTCTTTTCTTTCTTTTTCCTCAGGATCCCAGTTTTCAAACTCAGTCCTCTTTCTCTCCTGGGCTCTTGTATTCATTTTCCAGACACCCCAATACATTACGAAGGCAAACATTGCTGAAACCGCTATCATCCCAAGCCAACTACCTTCCTCNACTAAANAGACAATATTTGCAGAANTTTGGTAATAACTAAGATTCAGTAGTTCACTAATGAGTTTCATTTATTTTTTTGNTCNTTAGACTGCTTTTTCAACCGTAGTGTGGTCCACCGCTATTANTTAAACTCGACGACATGCAAAGCAAGGGTAGAAGTATTATAATTCTTATAAAAAAAATTCTAACAGATCACGCAAATTTAACCAATTATAAAATTACTCTAAGATTATAATGCGAACATGGGCATAGGGCTTTAGATTCCTGAACAGCTGACCGTAAATCTTTGGATATGTTATTGATGTTTCTTTAGGATATCAGTAAATAGCTTTATACCATATACACCTACGGATAGTCCCCCTAAGATTGAAAGGGGAGTTTCAATCTCAAGTACAGAATTTAGCATTAAGAACCCTAGCCAACCGCTTGCAATACCAAAGAATAGATATCCAATGATAATATATAAAAGTCTCATATATATGTATTCGTATATCAATCAGGCTGTCTTAATTAGTTGAATGGGAGGTTTACCGGCTATCTATATGTAACTTGAAATTTGGTAAGTTTACTAGAGAATTGGATTATGAAAATCTTATGCATGCTAGGTTATGAGTGAAGAGACAAACGAAAAGAAAAATAAGATAACGAAAACGGCAAAGTTCTTTGGGTTTTTAGCGATACTATTGGTTCTTGGAGTTGTTGGTTTTATTTTATTTGTGGTTGAGGAATGGTTTAGTCTATCACATACGCGAGGTTATAGGAATTTATATTGGGATTGGATCGTAGGAACAATTATCGTTGTCGCTTTAATACCTGCTGTAGCTTGTGGTGTAAAAACAGCCAAGCGGTGGGGAGGGTTTAAAAGAGTAAAAAAAATACTATTGGGAGTTTTGATTATTATAACAATAATACCAATTGTTCCCGGCACATCGTATATTCTTAAAGAAAGGTTGTTTAAGAATCCTGATTATGAATTGGAAAAAGGTTATACGATTCACGTTCGTACAATTAATGATAAAGACTTGAGCGGTATTTTTGTGAAAATGACTAAAGGTTTTTTGATCTTAAAAGGAGAGACTGGATATATCCATATTCCAAAAGACAAAATTCATTACATTGAAAAATAAACGACTTTGAACCTTTCTCGCCTTTAAATAATATTTAACACTCTGCTTAGGCATTAAGCTGTCAGCAGAAAAAACAACTTAATTTTCATAATTTCTAACCTGTTGATCTGATTAGCTGTTTACTGAAATAGTGAATCAAATAGATTGTCTGGAGTTACAAAGAAATGTCTCATGATTTGATAAAACCATATGAGTATAATCATGAGAACAACGAATCCTTTGAAACTAAGAGCATCATATAAATGTCCATCTAGCTTTCTAAAGGTTGAGATGAAAGTATTATTTACAGCAGTACTATATTTATTTTCACTTTCTATTTTCTTTGAATTCTTATCAGGAAGTATCTTTTTCTTGTTTGATTCACTTGAGAAAGTACCATCATTGGCCTTTTTGAAGCAGTAGATACCTGTAACAACAAAGCTCACAGCTATAAAAAAATTAGGATACCAAACAACTTCATTAAGCAGATAGAAGCAATAGAGCCCAGCAATATTTAATGCGCTCCTAATTAAAAAATTCATTCTATTAGACTATTGGTAGTTATGAAGTCTAACAAATTACTATTTAAATTACAACGTCAGTATTGACTTAGATTTCTCGTCCCCTGAAATTAGGATTCACCTCTAGGATTGGGAAAAGCTACGAGCTTATAAATTTCGGTTAAGGTAACCAAGTAAATCGACCCCAGTTTCTTTTGCGAGGAACAATTGGCAATTCCTTATCCCCAGATCCAGTATCAACTATAATTTTTGGTCCACCCCTTTTAGGGTCAGGAAAAGCCCGGGTTACAAATCCATCAGGGGACCAAGTTGGATCATCTCCTTTCCCAAATTTTCTCCGAGACTTTCCATCGTTACTAACTACCCACACGTGAAATGTCGACGAAATCATCTGATCACGCTTTGGGTTATGAGTTCCCGTAAATTTGCTCATATGAATCATCTCAACGCCTTCCCAGTGAGCTATCCATTTGCCATCAGGAGACCAAGCGGGAACTTTTTGTTCAATTGGAGCTTTTATCTTTTCATGATATTCGAGTTTCGGACGAGAAATAAGTTTGGCTTCACTTCCATTGAAATTGCTTACCCAAATACGCATATCACCACTTCGGTTTGAGACAAAAGCGACTTTGTCTCCTTTCGGGGAAACGACTGGCATGGAGTTACTGAATTTCAATTGTTCTTCATCTGTAAACAATCGACGACTCTCGCCAGTTGTTGAATTAGCAAGGTGGATTTGAGAATTTTGGGCATTGTCTTTCCCAGGCTTAGGCTGAACTTTCATCCATACGAGGTGTACTGAGTCAGGTACCCATGATGGCATTAAATTCATACCATCTTTAACCAATGTCTTAATATTTTTTCCATCAAGATCAGAAATTCTTAAAGCCAATTGGTGATCAACCTGTTCAACATAGGCGAGCTTCTTTCCGTCAGGAGAGCAGCTTGGCATACGGCAACCGTTCTTCGAGTGAGTTATTTGATGGCTGTTCGTACCATCTTCATTCATGCGGTAAAGTTGTAGAATACCCTTCTCATCGGTATGGCTAACGATGACTTTACGCAAATCATTTCCTGCCAAGGATTTTTCGACTTTTTGAAAGAAGCAAATAGTTAGAAGTGCGAAAAAGGCTAGAATTCTCATTAAGGTAAAATTTAATGCCACACTATGGATATACAAATTAAAAACCGCTAATGGAACCAACAATAATTATGTTCCTGACCTGCAATTAAGCCAAACTATTAATGTAATCAAAAATATCACTATAATTCTTACAAAGCAGCTCGTGATCTCTTTTGTAATATATTCTTTTNTAGAAATGGATTTCCTTGGTTTTTTATTTCTANCAATTAGGTATTACCAANCATTTTTCNCAAAAACTCTCCAGAACTCCATTTCAATGAAAGTGTATTTAAATAAGACTAAATAAAGTCATAATATTTTCTAATATTATTGATGGTTATCATCCTTACCAAGACTTTCACGCTGTTGAGATTTACAATATTCATTAGCTTTGATTAATAGGTCATAGGCTTCATCTACTAAGTCATGGTACCCTTCGTTTTTGCGTAGAAGGGCGGCAATCATGGCTACATTGACTGGGTCGGGAAAGTTTTTTTTCATCTCAAAATCTTAACATGATATATAGACTAACCAATCACAAAATTAATCGAAAAGTATGACTTAAAGAAGGTCCTNATAAAAGCTTTGGTGTATTAACTTTATATTTTTAAAGTAATTNATTAGAATTTTTCNATCAGAAGTCATAATTATGGAGCAATGGAGAGTTTCGCTTTGAGGGCGTTTCTTATTGTTATTGGGTTTCAGCTATTAACGCTGTTAATTCTTATTTTTGGATCTGATAACGTTACTAATATTCATGGATAGATAATTGGGATTAATGAGAGTCATAGGGATCGATTTGAGTATGATTGGAAATTACAAATGTTTTTCTTTGTTGGGTTTTCAAAAATTTTCCGAGACTAGCAGCTGAAAACGGTTAACAATGATGATTAAGAAATATGAAGAACTTTTTAGGGTTTTTATTAATTGTTTTTTTGGGGACTGGGCATGCAGAAGAAAATTTGAATCCTAATGTCGTCTTTATTCTCATTGATGACATGGGCTGGACTGACTTGGAGTGTTACGGGAGTGATTATTATAAAACACCAAACATCGACCGGCTTGCACAGCATGGAATGAAGTTCACTGATGCCTATGCTGCTAGCTGCGTTTGCTCACCCTCGCGAGTCAGTATTCTGACTGGAAAATATCCTGGTCGTCTTCATATCACCCACGCCATTCCTATACAAGGAGCAGAAAGACTAAAGGAACCATTGCCCGTAATAGAGGCTATCTATAAGAAAAATCTTCCTTTAGAGGAAGTGACTATTGCTGAAGCCCTTAAGGAAGGTGGATATGTATCAGCATTCATGGGTAAGTGGCACGTTTGCTGGGAAAAAGATTTTTACCCCGAGAAGCAAGGCTTTGATTTCAATATAGGAGGTAATAATATGGGAAATCCAGGGAACTATTTTCATCCTTATAATGGTTCTTGGCGAATGACTAAAAAGCACCCCGTAACTCGCTGGAATACTCTGCCCAATGGGAAGCCAGGTGAATATCTAACTGACCGGTTGACTGATGAAGCTCTTACTTTCATTAGTAAGAATAAGGAGCATCCATTCTTCTTATACCTTTCTCATTACGCTGTACATACTCCTCTTCAGGCTCCTCAAAAAATTGTGAATAAATTCAAACAGATTCCCTCTGGTGATCGCCATAATAATCCAGTCTATGCTGCAATGATTGAGAGTGTTGATCAATCCGTGGGAAGGGTTATGAAGAAATTAAAAGAGGTCGGTATACATAATAATACAGTAGTTATTTTTACATCTGATAATGGTGGGCATGGTCGAATTACTTCACATGCTCCTTTGCGAGGAAATAAGGGTAATTTTTATGAAGGTGGAATTCGGGTTCCTTTGATTGTAAAGTGGCCTAATGTTGTTGAGTCAGGAAGCGAATGTAATACGCCGGTAATGGGCACTGATTTCTTTCCCACCATATTAGACATTGTTGGTTTGAAGAGTAGGCCTGGGTGTCATATTGACGGGATAAATATTGTCCCACTACTGAAGCAAGAGGTTGATCACCTAGAAAGAGATGCTTTGTATTGGCACTATCCTAATTATATTGGGGCAGGGCATCCTGGCGGAGCTAGACCATGTAGTGTTATTCGAAAAGGAGACTGGAAGTTAATAGAGTCTCTAGAAAATGGTCAACTGGAACTCTTCAATCTAAAAGAAGACTTAGGAGAAAAAAATAATTTAGCGCTTACGCTCCCCAGAAAAGCAAATGAGTTGCGACAAGCTCTTCATACCTGGCGTAGGGATGCTAAAGTGCAAATGCCTAAGCCAAATCCAAGCTTTGATAAAAAGTTAAATAAGTAGAAAATTATAGGGCTTAGGAAAAGCTAAAAAATAGTAATTTTAGGTGAGGAATTTTTAGATTCAGGAGAAAGCATTTGTGGTTAATTTTTTAACAGTATAACGTGTTAATTACACAGTGATTATTGCATGAGTGTTCGGTGTAAGTTTCTGCTACTTTTATTTCCCTTTTGTTTCTTTATGGGTTCTGGACTTTTTGCTGTCCCATTCACTACATCAGATAAGGTTCAAGAGTTGATGATGAATTACTGTTTTGATTGTCACGACGGAGACTCTAAGAAAGGTGATATCCAGTTAGATAATTTAGAGAGCTTAGTTCTAGAAGATAGGCTTGACCTTCTTAATAAGGTACAGGAGCAACTTTATATTAAAGAGATGCCCCCAAAGAAAAAGAAAGTACAGCCAAATGCGAAGGATCGCCAAAGCCTACTGGATTGGATTTCCGTAGAGCTTGGCAATCATAATGCCTCTACTCTAGAGGAAAAGCTTCGTTATTCAAATTATGGCAACTACGTCGACCATGAGAAACTCTTTAGTGGAGAAGTAAAAGAAAAAGCTTTTTCTCCTGAGCGACGATGGTTAGTGAATCCCCGGATTTTTAATGAACGAGTAATGGATGTATTTCGATTAGATAGAAATGATCGAAATCGCTTTAAGCAACGTCAGGACGGAGTATTAGCCGGGGTTAAGAACCCATTTATCATTCCTGAGCATTCGGGGGTTCGTGACTATGACGTAAGAATGCTAAATGGGGGCCACTTGCTAGTAATGATTACTAACGCAAAATGGATTGCAAAAAAACAAATTTACTCTGCTCTTTTGAAAATGCCTAAAAAGCAAGCATTGATTGATGATTTAAATTCGACAAGGATAGCCGGCACTACCGTCAATAGTATTTCTGGTCTTGATAGTTGGTATCCCAAAGTAACTCCTGAGGCATTTGAGAAAATCGTGTTGATGAATAGATTGCCAACTGATGGTGAAATGGCGGCGGCTGTACAGGAACAGTTTGGTTGCGTTTTACGTCGTAATGCAACCAAACAGGAGCTCGCTAAATACGTAGAACTGTTGAGTTCTTCCATAACGTTGGCCGGTAATTCGGAAGGTCTTCAGCAAATGTTATTTGCGGTTCTTTTAGAGTCTGATTTTCTCTACCGCTTGGAACTTGGTGGCGTTGAAATTGACGAATTCGGAAGACGTAAGCTCACTCCCCAAGAGGCTAGCTTTGCAATTTCATATGCGCTTGGAGACCTTAGCCCTGATCATGAATTGTTGA
>PAHQ01000036.1 GCA_002705125.1 Verrucomicrobiales bacterium
CTTCCATTAACAAATAAATATTGTTGTTTTCTTTGATTAAATTTAATTCCTGGTCTAGATACAAATCCTGATATTCTAATCTCTTTATCGTTACTTTGTTCTAAGTTTAGAAGTTGTTCAGAGAACTCAGACCCAAACAGTTCATGAATTCTATTTTCTAGACAATTCGACTTCCCAATTTTTATTACAAGTCGCTTTCCATGATGAAAAGAATAAGCAATGTTCGGCGTTGAAATTGCGGCCGTTAATACAATTTTTTCTATCTTTGAGAATTCAACTGAATCAGATTTTAGGAATTTTTTTCTTGCAGGAATATTATGAAAAAGAGACCTAACTTCAACTTGAGTCCCTCTTTTAGTTCCACATTCGTTTACTCCAATAAGCTTGCCCCCTTTAAGGATAATTTCTGTTCCAATGTCGTTCTCTTTATGGGTACTAGTTAACTTAAAATCAGATACACTTGCGATACTAGGCAAAGCTTCACCTCGAAACCCATAAGTAGATATATTATTTAAATCATATTTATTCGAAAGCTTGCTTGTAGCATGACGTTCGATTGATAAAACCGCATCATCTCTTGTCATACCATCACCATCATCAATAACTTTAACCAATGCCTTCCCCCCCCTTTCAACGATTATATCAATATTACTAGATCCTGCATCTATACTATTTTCAATCAACTCTTTGACAATAGATGCTGGAGATTCTACAACCTCACCCGCTGCGACTTGGCTAGCAAGCTTTTCATCCATTACTCTAATCTTACTTTGATTTTCAATCATTCAATTTAGGTTATATAATCGACTTTCATGTGCATAATTATATCTTATAGTATCCATAAATATGTTTTTATAGCTATAAATTAACTCTTTATAAAGAATGATTAAACTTACACCTAGCGCAGAGAATCATTTAAACCGATTACTTGCCACAGATAATAATAAAAGAACTCTTCGCTTATGGGTATCAAAAGGAGGATGCGCTGGAATGGAGTATCAAATGAAAGTTACTGAACCCCTCATAAGTGATACTACCATACAAGTGAATGATGTTCAAATCTCTATCGATACAGAATCAATCAAATTTTTAGAAGGCTCCACATTAGACTATAATGATGACCTTAATGATTCTGGACTAAAAATAAACAATCCAAATGCGACGAGAAGTTGCGGGTGCGGCACTTCATTTGAGCCTACTAATAACAATGAGGTTTAATTTTTTTTTGAATAAAAAGATATGAATAGCTCTAATGATTTAAGAGCAGAAAAAAAAAGCACCTCTCCACTTGCATCACTTTTTTGGTGGTCACTAATATTTTCATCATTAACCGCACTCGGTATCCTTTCTTGGACATCAAGTATTTATACATTTAGCAATCCTCAAGAAAAAATATCTTATAAAATCCTAACAAAATTAGATAGATTACCTCCAATACAGAAGTTTTCAAAGTCCTCTCCTCCACAAAGCAAAGTTGGTTATAGATCACCCAGAGAGTTAATTGATTCAGAATTCTCTAATCTCAGTGGAGTCCATTTGATATATCAAAACGATATACTTTTAAAAAATTACATTCAAAATTACAAAGAAGAAAACTCAATATACTACATCAAAGGTGATTTTATCATTACTAAAGTAAGGGAACTTGATAACTCTGACACAATTACTAATGGCCTAGCAATTAAAGCCAATTCAAAAAATTTCAATAAGGCTGATGTAATTATACTTTTACCATTTGAAAACTTTAATATGAAAAATGAACTTCTTGGCAGTGAAGTCAGTCTTAAATCAAATCATTTCTCAAGTGTTGTAAACGTATCTGTAAATAAAGAAAATAAAACGACATTCACAATTATCCCTATCGTATATGGCAAATTTGAAATCAACGATAATTTATCTCTTAATTTAACCCCTCCCAAAAAATTAAATATTGAGGGACAGTGGCCTATAGTTTTTAAGAATTAAATTTACTTCCTTTCACTAAAAAGTATGTATAAAGAGTCCTGACCGAAGCTTTGGCTCGAACCAAGTGCTCTTGGGTGGCATAATTTTTCCACTATCTGCTATATCCATTAATTGAGAAACTCCAACAGGATGCATAGAAAATGCAACTGCATAATTGCCATTAGAAACTAATCTCTCTAACTCTTCATTACCTCTAATACCTCCAATGAAATTAATTCTGGAATTTGTACGAGGATCATCAATACCCAGAACAGGATCTAAGAGAAGTTCCTGCAATATACTGACATCAAGACAACTAACTGGATCTTCAAACTTATCATTCCATCGCAATTCGTACCAACAACCAGAGATAAACATTTTAGTTAATCCTGGTGNAGAAGGAGGAATGTTGTCTGAAACNGAAACACTGGCTAATTTTTCAACCTCAATCATGAACTCTTCATTAGAAAGCCCATTCAAATCATTTACCACTCTATTGTAAGGTAAAACTTTTAACTGACTATCAGGAAAAAAGACCGTAAGAAACCAATTGTAATCTTCTTCACCAGAATTGAAATCATTAAGATTTCTATATTCAGTGCTTACCCTAGCTGCACTAGCGCTTCTATGGTGCCCATCAGCTACATAGGCTAATTTCACTGAATTAAAAAGTTCTGGAAATCTTCCACCACCAGAAACTTTCCAACACGTATGTTGTACTCCATCATCAGCCACAAAATCTACATTAGGAGAATTTGAATTAACATGATTAGNAATCTCTTGNTTAATTTTTTCTTCGTTTCTATAAGTAAGAAATACTGGCCCAAGGTGGGCTCTTAGTGTGCTTGCCAATTTTGTTCTATCATCCTCTTTTACCGGTCGAGTTTTTTCATGCTTTCTAATGATGTTTTCATTGTAGTCATCGACATGTGACACGGCAACAAGCCCAGTTTGCACATGCTCATTCATGATCTGCCTGTATATATAAACGCATGGTTCCTCTTCTCTTACTAAAACATTCGACTCAATAAGCTTATTGAAATTATCCTTAGCTTTTTCATAAACGTTATCNGAATAAGCATTATAACCATCATCAAAATTAATCTCTGCTCGAGATACATTAAGTAGACTGTCAGAATTACCAGAAGCAAGTTTTCTTGCTTCTTCAGTATTCACAACGTCATAAGGTACCGATGCAACTGATTCAGTTTTTGATGAATGAGGGACNAGTCCCTGAAATGGTTTTATTCGCATAACTAATTATGAATTATTAAATTTGAAAAGAGTTGGTTAATGTAAATTCAATTATTTAACAATAACAATNTCCTCTCTTTATTAATATTTAAAAGATCATTACTTGAATACGTNATTTTAATAATTTAAATTATTGCCTTCATTAATATGCTTGCATTTTCAACCTGCTGGAACAGCCAAAAACATACGGATGGATATGCNATGGTGGAAGAAATCATAAGTNTTGGTTTCACAACCATTGAAATTAGTCATGGGCTAAAGGTGTCATTGTTACCAGGTATAATTAAAGCTTTTGAAGAAAATTTAATTTCAGTATGTGGAGTACATAATTTCTGCCCCTCCCCTGTTGAAGTAATGATGGATGCACCTGACTGTTATGAATTTACATCACATAGGGAACACGAAAGAAAACGTGCGATTGACCTAACTATTAGAACAATAGAGACTGCAGCAAAATTCAAAGCAAACTATGTTGTCCTTCATCTTGGGAGTGTACCCATGCGAAAAATCTCCCCCAAACTTGAAAAATTAATCATACATGGAAATGAGGACTCTAAAAAATTCGCTAAACTTAAAAATAAGCTAATAAAAAAAAGATCCCAATTATCCCCTTTATATTTAGAAAGGGCTAAAGACAGCATTAAAAAGATAATTGGCAAAGCCGAAGAACACAATGTCAAACTAGCTATTGAAAGCAGGAGTGCTTATGAGGACGTTCCAAATGAAACTGAAATGATTGATCTGATGAAAGAATACGAGAACAATCCATTGGTCGGTTATTGGCATGACTTTGGACATGTTCACCGAAAACATAATTTAGGGCTCTTGAATCATTATGAGTGGCTAAAAACGATGCATCCATTCATTATAGGTGGCCATTTACACGATGTTAAATGGCCGCATCGCGACCACCATGTTCCATTTTCTGGTCAAATTAACTTCGAAGATTTAATGAAAAATTTTCATTCAACATCACCTATTGTCCTAGAGCTAAGTAGTAGAAGACCAACTGAAGACATAAAGAAATCTATGGAGAATTGGAATAACAAAGATTTTGAGTATGCTCAATAAACTAAAGCTACTCATTAGTGAAAGCCTAATTTTTCTCAAAAAAAACGGCTTGGTCAATTCTCTGAAAATAAATGAAACCCCCTTAATTTTACAAATTGTAAAATATCTAATATTTGGTGTTTCTGTAACCCTAGTGCACGCAATTGTAGTATATGGAATGGGCTACTATTTGAATCCAGCTATTGGAGAATCCATTCCAAGAGATATTAAGTTAAACAGGACAATTTTTAATAATATAATCGCTTTCACAATATCGAATTCAGCCGCATTTTGGCTAAACTCAAAACACTTATTCAAGCCTGGGAGACACTCTAAAGTTAATGAAGTGCTTCTGTTTTTTCTTATTTCAGGATTAAGTTTTGCTTTAGGCTTATTTTCTATTAAAAAAGTATTTATTTTAATAGAATCAAATGCTGCAGTTGAGCATCTTGCAAACCTAACATTTATTATATGTTCTGCTTCAGTGAATTTTATTTGCAGAAAATTCTTAGTGTTTTCTAGGTAATAATATAATAAATACTAATGATTCATTGAAATTGTAAAGATACCTTCTTTTGAACTTTTCTTAACGCCACCCTCTAATTTATTTGCAACATATGCTCCTGAACCACCTTTGTTAACAAAAGTAAGATTATAAATCGTTGTTTCAAATCCATGTCTATTGGAGAATGTAAGCACAAGCCTACCTTTACAAGCTTCAGTTCTCCTAAAGGTATAAGAAAACGGAGTAACCATGTTACCCAGCTCCCCGCCTTCGATAAGTTCACCTCTGCGGGAGTTTCTGAATACCAATCTCCTACCCTGACCTACAATGATCTCTTTACCCTTCAAATGAATCGGAACATTGCACCTCTTATTTGTTTTTTTGGGAGGTCTAGGCCCATTTCTGGGGCTAGACTTAGGAGGTTCTTCAACACCAACTCTAAATAATAAATTATTAAAGTTATCGCTATCTGGAATATTAAATTCTTGTTCATGCCCATTGCCAAGTATCGGCTCACCAAGAGTTTTCCAATTATTTTTTTGCCCGAGTGTATTAGATTCAATTGAAAACATCTTACCCTTGCAAGTACTAACGGTAATCACCATCACCCCTGATTCTTTATCATGATGCATTTTCAATATCTTCGGAGCAATTCGTGAATTTGCAGCATCACCATTATTTTTTTCTTCTAAACCATCTGGAAAACCATCATCATCAGAATCTGAGTTTTGATGATTTAATCCACATGCCAATTCAAATGCATCACTCAAACCATCACCATCTCGATCCAAAGTAAATTGAGTCAGTTCACCTAGCTCATTAAAAATTGGAAACACAGGTACATTATTATGACTTGCATCAATTAAATAAAAAGATGCATCAGTAGATTTAATTGCCGTAAAACTAAATAAGTTAATTCCTGGAAAAAGTATTTTAACAGAATTTTTAATAATCAAAGGTAACTTTAAAATATCTTCATTTGTTTCAGGTGATCTAGAAAATGATTCTTCTAAATTATTGTATAGGCTGTTTCTAGATTCAATGATTCTAAAATTCCTATCAAATTTAAATTTTAATTTTTCTACACCATTTTCATATTCAACACAGATCATTCCTGAGGGATGCACATCAAATATTCGGATTTTATCTGAGTGATAATCACTGATTGATTCCTCAAGAAAGTCTTTCACGCTAACAGGCATTTGCTCAATGGGAACAGCCTGCACTGTCGAAAAATTAGAAAAAACAGAAAAGATAGAGACAACAACTATCAGTCGTAAATCCATAATGTATTTAGCATTAATCTCTAAACTCATTTTTATAATCTTACTTAAGAAATATTAACCAGAGTTAAACATGATAATGGTTTCCCATTATAACTTCCACTGGAAATTCTAATATTACTGTAAACCATTCATTATCAACCTCAACCGCCATTTCTCCACCGAGGTGACCTTTAACTATTCTTTCACAAATATTAAAACCAATACCAGAATGACCACTTGATTGATTGAAATTTGCGTTTTTTCTACCAAATCGAGTAACAATAAAATTTATATCTGAGGCAGTCACACCCGGGTTAGTGTTTGAGATAACAATTTTCACGCCATTNTTTGAAACAATGCTTTTGATATNTAATTTTCCTTTCTCAGGTATGTGACTGACTGCATTATCNAAGAGATTAGAGAGTAAGATACCGAACAAGATNGGATCATTTAANATTGAGATNTCCGATTCAGCCATATCCCAACTCAATTTAACATTTTTTTGAAAAGCTCTATCGAAGAATGGTTTCCATGTTTTTTTGATGAATGAAGATAGAGGAATATCAACAAATGAAACCTCTTCACTTCCAGAATCTAGTCGCGCAAGAAGTAGTAAACTAGTAACGACTCTCTCCATGTGGTTCTGTAAATTTAAAATATTGGATAAAGTTTCACAACTTTCTTCATCCANGCTAGGGTTATTTAATTCGACTTCAAGCTGAGTGCGTAGCGCAGCCAAAGGGTTACGTANCTCATGAGCTGCATTTGATGTAAAGTTCCTCTCATTCTGAATAGCTTCCCTAACGCGAGTTACTAATTCGTTAACTCTATTAACAACAGGATACAACTCTTTTGGAGTTTTACTTAAATCTAATAATTTATCACTTTTGTCTATTTTAACATCCCGAATTTCATTAGAAATTAAGCCTACAGGCTTCATTGATTTTGTAACAATAATCGTTACGACAATAAGAACCAAAATAGACAAAATGATTCCAACCAAGAAAACATTATGTTTCAACTTTGTGAGAACAGATTCGATTTCACTACAATTATGGGCCACAACTAAATGAATCTTAATAGGAAGAACTCGATTATCTTCGGTATCTTCAGAAATGTTTAATTGTTCAGCTTCAAAGACTATACCCATACACCTAATTGGAACAGATTCTTCAATTGGTGAAACATCCAAATTAGCTGATTCGTTGGTTGGTTTAATCATTCTAATTACAGCATCATGACCAATGTTATAATCAGACTCTTCGATTCCGATGTTTGGCAAATTTCCTCCAACTGGTAAAAATGATGACTTGAAAATTTCTCGTCCATCATCAGCGTATCTAAACTGGAAGAAATCCTTACCAGTCGGGTCCTGTAATTTATCTAAAATTGGTTCTGATAATCTAAAGATAATTCTGTCATCAATTTGAGTGGCCGCAATCTGCTGATAATTGATTTTATCCTTTAAAAAGTGATCTAGCTCAGTGTATAAGACTTTCCTAACCAAAGAATAGGTAAAGTTAACCCCCAAAATAATTACTAGTAATGCAAACCCTGTGAACGCAAATAAAAGGCGCGATCTTATAGAAGGGTTATACATCTTAGACGATGATCACTTAGACTCTGGATCAATAAGAACATAACCTAAGCCTCTTCTTGTATGTATTAGCCTAGGAGAACCACCCAATTCTGATTTTTTTCTCAGCCTGTTTATAAAAACATCAATAACATTACTATCAGCTTCATCAGCAAAATCATAAAGCTGCTCCCAAATATCGGCTCTTGAAACAATATGACCAGTGCGTAACGACAACAATTCAAGTAGGCAAAATTCTTTAGCGGTCAAATCTAACGCAACCCCAGCTCTCCTGGCTACTCTTGCTTTTGTATCAACTTCCAAATCAGATATCTTTAAAATAGTTTCACTCTTATCATTTACTCTTCTAACCTGAGCTCTCACACGAGCCATAAATTCATCCAATGCGAATGGTTTAATTAGATAATCATCTGCTCCTGCATCAAGACCAACAATTCTTTCTGAAATTGAATCCCTAGCAGTAGTGATTAAAACTGATACATTTCTTTTGGACTGCCGAATCCTCTGAAGAACTTCAATTCCATCAATGCCAGGTAATGTTAAATCAAGAACTACAAGAGAATAAGGATTCTCTACTGCAAGCCACAAACCCTCTTTACCGTCACCAGCTTCATCAACAGCAAATCCATCGCTTCTTAGTCTTTTAGCTAGAGCTTCTCTCAACGGTGCATTGTCCTCGACAAGTAATACCCTCAAATAAATTTTTCTAAGTTTAACTAATGATAAAACGCATTAGTCATAATTTTTAATGTTCACCTTCAGATGAGCCATGAGGCTCGAACAATTTCTTTGTATCCTCCCATTCATGTTTGTCACAAGATGAAGAAAAAAGAACCAAAGAAATTATAGTTATAGTAAGTGTAAGTATCTTATTCATACCTTATATTAATTGTGCTTTAAGTCGAGAAAGTTGCAAGATCTAAACTTTGTTTTATTTAGTAGAAAAAGTGATTTCTGTACCCTCATGCATTGAATTAGACACTAGTTAATAAAAACATTACCTCAATAATTAAATATCGGAAAAAAATGCAAATTAGATACAGGAAATCAACAAATAATCTAATTTTGTAAGATTAATTAATTATAATTTACCATTTAAAAATTAAGAAATTTCCATCATAGATATACTATATTTAAACAACTGAAATGGACATAAACGAAGCCAATACAAAGATTAAAGAACTTCGTAAAATAATTCTATATCATAATAAGCTTTATTACGACAAGGGCATACAGGAGGTTAGCGACTCTGATTATGACTCATTAATGATTGAATTAAGGACTCTTGAAAAAGAGTACCCTTCATTATTTGATGAAACATCACCTACAAATATTGTAGGTGGAACACCTCTAAAAAAATTCACTAATGTTCAGCACCAAGTGAAAATGTTATCCATTGAGGATATACACGAACTAAAAGATGATGAAATCAAACTAAATGGAGCTATAGCAGAACAAAACTTAATTGAATGGTATAACAAACTTGAGAACACATTAAAAGAATCAGATTTTTCATTAACCGTAGAACCGAAAATTGATGGAGTAGCCGTAACTGTTCTTTATGAGGATGGAAAAATTAAATATGCGGCGACTAGAGGAGATGGGGCAACCGGTGATAACATAACACAAAACATACTAACAATCGACTCAGTACCTTCAAAACTAGAGAAGATAAATAACGGTATTTTAGAATTAAGAGGTGAGGCATTTATATCAAATGATGATTTCGAAAGTTTAAATAAACAAAGAGAAGATAGAGGTGAGCAGAAATTTATTAACCCAAGAAACGCAGCTGCTGGAACTTTAAAGCAACTGGATCCAAATATTGTCTCAGAGCGCCCTTTAAAACTAATTTTCCATAGCTTTGGCATAATCAATCCTGAGCCATTCTTAGATATAATTAGCTTCCGCCAAAAATTAAAAGATCTTAGCCTGCCATTTGATAAGTGGTTTAGAGTTGCAAAAAACAAAAACCAGGTAATTCAAGCGGTCAAAGACCTTGATGTAGAAAGGCATACTTTTTCATATGGTACTGATGGTGCAGTTATCAAAGTAAATGAGATCACCCATCACGAGAAACTTGGGAACACAAGCAAGTTTCCTAAGTGGGCTTGCGCATTTAAATATAGACCAGAACAAGGGCAGACAACACTAAAAAGCGTTACGATACAAGTTGGAAGAACCGGAGTACTAACACCAGTGGCTGAACTGATACCTATATTTATTTCAGGAACTACTGTATCAAGAGCAACTCTTCATAATGACGATGAAATATTAAGAAAAGATATTCGCATTGGTGATACTGTAGTAGTTGAGAAATCAGGGGAAATAATACCAGCCATAGTAAAAGTAAACCTTGATGAAAGACCTGAATCAACAACACCCTTCAATATTTTTGATCACCTAAATGGTAAATGTCCATCATGTGAAGGACCAATAGTTAAGGAAGAGGGCTTCACATCATGGAAGTGTGTCAACATATCTTGTCCTGACCAGCTTACGGCTTCACTAATACACTTTTCTGGAAGAAAAATGCTGGACTTAGATGGTCTAGGATCAAGAGTCGCTGAAAAGCTTGTAACTGATAAACTAATCAAACACCCGATTGATCTCTTCGAGTTGAGCTATAATACATTATCAGATCTTGAATTATCTCCTGCCAAATTGGATAGCGGTCGAACATCAAAGCCGCGAAGGTTTGGTGAAAAAAAATCAGAAAAAATTATTAATAGTCTAAACAAAGCTAAAGAACTTCCACTATCAAGATGGTTATTCGCCATTGGAATTAATAATGTTGGAGAATCAGCTGCTAATGAATGCTCACGATTGCACAATTCATTTTCAGAAATTATCAACTCCAAGATAATCAGTCTAATTATAAATAGATGGAATCTAGAAAATTGGCTAAAACTTAACACCTTGAAAAGAATTAAATCAGAGTCATCAGTTGAAAGCTTAGATGAAAAAATAAATTTATATAATAGTAAAAAACAAGAGATTCAGTCTATTAATAGAACTCTTGAAACATATAAAATATCACATGAACTTGGAGGAGTCACTTGCAAATCTCTTTTTGATTTTTTTAACTCTGACAATGGTCAATTAATTCTTAACAAGCTTAAAGCTTTAAACATCAACCCTAAGTCAAACAACTATAACCCTAACCCGAAAACAGATACTTATAATTCATCGCCTATCATTGACACACAATGGGTAATTACAGGAACGTTATCAAAATCCAGAGATGTTTTTAAAAGTTACATCGAGAACCTTGGAGGAAAAGTTATGAGCTCTATTAGTAAAAAAACTGATTATCTTCTGGCTGGAGAAAACGCTGGTTCGAAGCTTTCAAAAGCGACTAATTTAAACGTGACTATTCTTGATGAAAAANATTTCCTAAGTCTAATCAAAAAAACTACTGAAGCAGGTTAACCTTTTAAAATTACCGAAACAAATTTTGTATTAGGTAATATGAATTTTTTAATTCTTACCTCAACTTCTTCTACTGTGAACTTTGATTTTATATTGTTAATAATTTCTTCGGCAAGAGTTTCGATTAATTTTCTTTCGCCACTGNAGGAAATCGATTTTATTAATTCATAAACCATAAAATAATCAACGGTATTTTCGATCTTGTCATCTAATTCATACAAAGAATTAGAAGGTTTAATTGTGACATCAATTAAAAGATCTTGCGGCCTTAACCTTTCCTCATCAGGAACTCCAATCAAGGAGCTTACTTTTAAACCTATAATCTCAATTAAGCCNTTTTCCATATTTGATTAAGAAAACACAGTTTTCATAAGTTCAAATAAGTTTTCAACGATTAAATTTGGAGAACTCTCCTCTAGCATCTCTTTACTATTATAACCTGTAAGAACACCGACTGAAAAAATNCCTGCGAAATTCGCAGTATCAATATCATGTTTCATATCACCGATGAAAATCGTTTCAGACACTTCAAGTGAATTATCATTAAGAACACGATTTATCCATTCTCTTTTATCTAATGCCTCAGTGTAAACATTATTAAAAAACTCATTCAAATGAAGTTCATTTGCTTGGATTTCAAAGTGCTGTTTTTTTATAGAGCTCAATAGATAAATTCCAATATTATGATTTTTACATTTTTTTAATATTTCGATACATCCGGGGAGTAAAAATACTCTCTCTTTAGTTTCTGAAAAATATTTAGCGTAAAGTTCTTCTAAATCTGANATTGGGACTTCAGGCAAAAACTTCTTATAAAAGTTTTCAAAAGGAAGACAGAACTCTGAACAAAACTCATCCCTGCTGAAAATACTCTTTCCATAATAACTAAAAATTTTATTAGTAGAGTCAATTACGGGCCCTAAATCATCAACAAGTGTTCCGGACCAGTCAAATATGAAATTTCTAAATGATTTTAATTGAGTTGAATTTTTCATCCCAAACGGAAATTTATACCTTTTAATGTTTTTCTGCCAAAGACACTTTGTAATTTCTTTATGATCTCTGGCTTCATTTGCCGATCNAGTGTGTAAAGAATTGAAGGCTGTAAAACNCTAATTTCAATATGCCCTTTTTTAAAACCTGTTGGTCTTGTGTTCTGTGAAATCACAGCAGGCATAATATCATTCCATGCAGATAGAATATCAGATTCAGAAATAGCATCACCTATTTTGAGCTTATCAAGAGCTCGTACAACTTCGTCTGATAGTANGGTAGCAGGTTTAGTTTCTGGTTCAGAATAAACACCCCTCCACTCGGCAATAATCTTACGCTTTAGAGATTGTTTTTGAGAATTAAATCTTCTCCTCATTTTTGGGATTAGGTCTAATAATAAGTTCCACTCTAAACATGCTATAATGCCNGTATTAAATACAATTTATATTACAAACTCAAAATAAATTAATCAGATCCGTCATCACCAATAGCTTCAACTGGACAACCTTCTAAAGCCTCCTCGCAAAGCTCTCTTTCATCGTCTGATTCAGGCTGTTTATATAAAAAAGAATAACCACCCTCCTCTTGCCTAGTAAAATTATCAGGGGCGGTTTCTCGGCACAAGTCACAGTCAATACATTGATCATCAACATAATACTGCCCTTTNGCATTATCTTCGTAGCGGTTTTCTTTATCAGCCATTTCAAATTATGGGAAAATACAAATCNANATAAATTATATTAATTACGTGATAAGCAAAAGATTTTCTCTATAATTATTTAAGTTTTTATATTTATGTGTAATTAAATGTACGAACAACTATTGAGTAAAAATCTATAAAATGTCTGAAAACAGTTCTAATAACAATAATTCAGATCCAACCATTAAAGGAGATCCTCTAAGCGATTCTAATGATGCAGCTCAAAGTCGTAAGAAAATAACATCTCAAAATAAACCATTTACGTTATTTGTTATATTAATTTGCGGGTTTTCAATTTCATACCTTTCATTAAAATTTATCTCATTAAAAAATGACATCAAAAACAAGGGTGGACTTATTTTAGATACTCCACCAAATAAAATTGAAGGAGCTACAATTAAAATNACTGATTTAGAATGCCACTGGGAAAAATACAATTTGAATGATGAATTAAATCCNATCATTCCAGCTTTAACTTTTAAAAGTTCAAAGTTCATCAAGAGCGGATACCTCCAGATCCTATTTATGAACTCAAGTGGAAAAATTCAAGGAGATCCAAACATTATACGTTATGACACCAAATTTATAGACACTGGCAATGATGAAGTAACTATAAAGTCAACCAAAGGTATAGCGAACATGCTTGAATTTATGGATTACAGAACACTCAAAGAAGACTACTATTCAGAAAAATGGACAATTACTATTAAAGAAAGNGCAGACGGCTCTCAATGGAGCACTTTAACTAGTTTCAAAATACCAGGAAGCCCTATAACTAATACTTAGACGAAGATTTGATTTAAAAGATCCGTATCTACTTATTACACATTTAATGACACAAGAAGCGCTTAACTCTGATCCAATAGTCCCTAACGAAGGCTGGCATGTCATCCATCTTTTCTACCAGATCGATCATGGTCAGTGGTCTGTTCTTTCAGATGATGAGAAACTCAAAGCAAAAACCAATTTAACTAAACTTATTCATGACATCAGAACTTCTTTAAATACACAAATATTATCATTTAGTATTGTTACTCCAAAAGCTGACATTGGTTTTATGCTATTAACAGATGATTTACATCTAGCTAATTCATTTGAAAAACAGCTTACATTAGCGCTCGGGCCTGATATTTTAACCCCAAGTTTTAGTTATCTTTCGATGACAGAAACAGGTGAATATATGACTACTTCAGAGGAATACGCCCAAAAGAACCTAATAGGTGAACGTGGCATGACTAAAGACTCAGATGAATACAATACTTCGCTAGAAGAGTTTCAAAAACACATCGAAAAATATACTAAGGATAAGTTATACCCAAGTATGCCAGACTGGCCTGTATTTTGTTTCTACAGTATGGCTAAACGACGCGGCGAAGTCTACAACTGGTATAAATTAGACCATTCAAAAAGAAAGGAACTCATGGTTGAACATGGAAAGGTTGGAAGAAGGTGGGCTGGAAAAATACGTCAACTTATCACTGGCTCCGTTGGTTTAGATGACTCAGAATGGGGCGTTACACTTTTTGCTAAAAATAGTTTCGAAATCAAATCAATTGTTTACCAAATGAGATTTGATGAAGTGTCTGTAAAGTATGGTGAATTTGGTGATTTTTATATTGGCCTACAACTACCACTAGATCAACTCTTCAGAAGAGTTGGATTATAATTTTCATGTCTATCCCTTCAGAACACGACGATCCAATAAATTCTAAAATTCTATCTGTATCAGAAGATATGGTTAGCGGTTTTCAGGAGTTCCCATTTCATTCAATCGCTGAAAAAGCTGAATTACCTTTGAACATTGTTCTTGAAAGAATTCATGTCATGTTAAAAGCCGGGGTAATTAGGAGAGTTCGGCAAACATTACTTGCAACCAAATTGGCACATGGAGCGCTCTGCGCATGGAAAATCGATAACAATAAACTTGAAAAAGCATTCGACTACATGTTTAACGAAGACCCGTTTAGCGGTCACGTTGTTATTAGATCTACCGACAGAGTAATTACTGGGTCAGACTTTAAACTTTGGACCACATTAAAAGTTCCACAAGGAGAGTCATTAGATGAACATGCAGAAAAATTAAGATCTATAATTGGTGCTGAGAAATTTATCCTCATGCCCGCTAAAGGGATTTTTAGCCTTGGAGTAGGCCACGTGAGACGAAAAAATTTACCCCCAGGATCAAAGTCAGACTCTCCTGCAAAAATGCTTACAACAACTGTTGTCGAACTAACTCCCCTCGAATGGAAAGTCTTACTGTCCATTAAGGAGGAACTCGAGTTGAATGAAATCAATGAGGATCCATGGTCAAAAAGAGCAGAATCGATTGGTTTATCAAAGGAAGATTATACTAACACTGCACGTGAGCTTGATAAAAAAAATGTTATCGGAAGGTTCTCGACATTTCTAGAACATGTTAAACCCTCCTCTACCGGAAAGAGAGTTACACGATTCAATGGACTTTTTCACTGGAGAGTAAAAGAAGGAATGCAAAAAGAGGCGGGCGCAGAAATTGGTCGCCACCATATCCTCACTCATTGCTATTGGAGGGAAGGCGGTGAAAACTTTGGCAATGTAAATATAATGGGAGTTGTTCATGGATATGACAAGGATCTGGTCATGGTCCACAAAGCAGCTATCGACAAACACCTAGAGGAAATTGGGATAGAGGTTTTGTATACAAACGTTTTCTGGGGCGGTCGCAGCGAAATAAAACCCTCTGAAATATCTCCAGTCATTTACAAACAGTGGCACCAAAAGAATCACAGTTACGTATTATAATAATAATAATAATAATAATAAAAATACTTTAATTATGAAAACATTGCTTATTCCAATAATCCTTACGGTCACCTCATTATTTGTTCTTGCTGAAGAAAAACCTAAACTCCAAAAAATCGAATTGTCTGCAGTAGGAAATCCTCCTGGGACTATGAAATTTGCTAAAACTGAAATTAAGGCAACTGCGGGTTCAAAAATTGAATTAACTTTTAAAAATCCTGATGTCTTACAACACAATATACTTATTTTGAAACCAGGAACGAAAGACAAAGTTGGCGCACTTGCTGATGCGATGCTTACTGATCCTGATGCAATGAAAAAGAATTATGTCCCAAAAAGTAGTGACATCATTGCAGCATCTAAACTTGTTAATCCGGGAGGAACAGAAAAGATTGTCTTCACAATCAAGGAATCTGGTGATTACCCGATAATATGCACATTCCCTGGCCACTGGAGACTGATGAACGGTATCCTGAAAATCACAAAGTCAGAATAAACAATCTAAAAATAGTTACATCAATTTATTAGATGTAATCTTTGTATAATGATGAACAGAGGTTGCATCAAATTAGCCGTGTTTGTTTCGGCTATTATATTTATACTTTCCACTTTCTATTATTTAAACTTTCTACCTAAACTCAGGAACAAAATATTGTTGAATTCTTTAGAGAGAATTAAAGTCTCTGTTAAGGAATACAACAGTGATTATCCTAACAACCAACTCCACGAAAACAGCATTGATGCAACATCAAGGCTCTTGGGTGATAACGGGAGAAAGAAGATGTACCTATCATTAGATGATGTAATTATTAATAACGGAATCATCTCTGATTATTGGAATAATCCAATCCAAATAAAAATTTCAGAAAAGAATATTAAGGTATTTTCTATTGGTAGAAATAATATTGCAAATGACCAAGATGATATTATTGCTCAATAATTTGCCCCTCAAAAATGAAATAAATATAATTAACTTGATTTAATGAATAAGAATACTTAACAAAGTAAATCATAGCTATATGAAAGAATATCAGAGACTTTTAAAGCTTGTCCTCGATGAAGGTAAGAATAAAGGGGATAGGACAGGGACCGGAACAATCTCACTATTTGGAGCTCAAGCACGCTTCAATCTGCGAGATTCTTTTCCGTGTTTAACCACTAAAAAACTTCATCTTCGATCAATCATTCATGAACTACTTTGGTTTCTTAAGGGTGAAACAAATATTAAATACCTAAAAGACAATAAAGTTTCAATTTGGGATGAGTGGGCCGATGAGAATGGTAACCTTGGACCAGTCTACGGAGAACAATGGAGGGATTGGAAAACTACTAACAGAAATTCCATTGATCAAATCTCACAAGTAATAGAAAACATAAAACGAAACCCTAATAGTAGAAGGCATATTGTTAGCGCATGGAATCCTGCTGAAATAGATAAAATGGCCCTGCCTCCATGCCACGCTTTTTTTCAGCTTTACGTCGATATTGAATCTAAAGAACTAAGTTGCCAATTGTATCAACGATCGGCTGACCTATTCTTAGGTGTTCCCTTCAACATAGCAAGTTACTCACTATTGACAATGATGATAGCTCAAGTGTGTTCACTCAAGGCCTCTGAATTTGTGCATACATTTGGAGATTTACACATATATTCCAATCACCTTGATCAAGTTAAAATCCAACTTGAAAGAGAACCTAAAGAATTACCTCGAATGATTATTAATCCTGAAATCAAATCTATAGATGATTTCACTTATGATGATTTTAACTTGGAAGGATATGACCCTCATCCAGCAATATCTGCACCGATCGCAGTATGACCGGTAATTCACTAGATAAAAGAATATTTACAGCCGTAGCGGCAATGAGCTGTAATGGAGTCATTGGTAACAAAGGACAATTACCTTGGCATTTATCAGATGATTTAAAGTTTTTTAAAAAACTCACATTTGGTTCCCCTGTAATTATGGGTAGAAAAACCTATGAATCTATTGGAAGACCACTCCCTGGTAGAAAAAATATAGTTATAAGCAGTAATGCCAACATTTATGGTGATATCGAAATTCACCAAAGTATTGAAGAACTAATAGACGTTTATAAAGACTCAACAGAATCCCTCTTTATTATAGGAGGGGCTCAAATTTATTCAGCGTTATTAAACTGGACTAAGGAGATATATCTTACCTATATCTACAAAGAATATTCCGGAGACACTTATTTCCCGCAAATTGATAATGATTTTAAACTCGATGGAATTGAGTTTAAAACAGAGGAATTCGAAGTACGTAAAATGATTCGAAAGCCTGTAGTGACTTAATCACCTAAACAAAAAAGGTGTTTCTGACCACGTAAAAACAAATGATTATCGATTGGGATTGGGCTAGCAATTATGCGTTCATTCATTTCATTTTTAGAAACTAAATCGAATCCTCCATCAAGTAGTTTCATCACCATTACCACTCCATCTTCTCTTGCTAAAACCATCCTCTCCCCAGAAATAATTGGGGATGAATAATAACTAGCACTTGATCTAGGTAATTTTTGATTCCAAATCTCTTCACCACTTTCAAGATTAAAACAGTATATATGTCCGCGGTCTGTTACTAGGTAAGCTTTTCCATCATGAGCTATTGGACTTGGCACGTCAGCTCCTACGTCCTTTGTCCACAGGCGATTAGTTTTGGTAATATCCCCCTTACCTCCTGCCTTTACTGCGGCGAAGTGGCCCTTCCTTCCATATGGGACAACTACGATACCGTTCGATATTGACGGAGATGCTATCACCCTCCACATAGCTTTATCTGTAGGATTATATCCTCCACAATCCCATATTAACTTTCCATCTTTGGCTGAATGGCCGGTTAGATGATCAGAACCAAAGGTAATTATAACCTCATTAGATTTCTCACCAACTACTAATGGAGTCGTATATGATTGTCCAGTTTCAGCTTTGACCTTGTATGTCCTATTTGTTTTCCATGCTAGCTTTCCACTATCCTTTGAAAAAGCCACTAGGTATGAATCTTTGGATTCAGATGGGTTACCACCCTCGTATTCTTGCATAACTGCAATGATTACAAATTCTTCTGTAAGAACTGGTGATGTGCCTAGGTCCCACCAAAGCGTATCAGCTCCAAATTCATCTTGTAAATTTTTGAACCAAACTTTTTTTCCATCCAAGTCAAGGGCCGCCAGAGTTCCACTTTTATAATACAAATATATATTGTTTCCATCTGTTACAGGAGAAGGATTACTCCCACTACCATTTTTATGTTTCCCCCCCCTCTCCTGACCAAATGTATGATCCCAAAGTTTATTTCCGTCTTTAGAGAAACATGAAACACCATCCTTGGAGCCGATTGCTGATGTTACAAAAATTTTATCGCCCCATATCGCTGGAGTAGAACTCCCCACTCCAGGGAGTGCTAATTTCCAATTAACATTTTCAGTATTAGAAAATTTTGATGGGAAGTTTACGTGCTCTGAAACACCATTACCAGTTGGCCCTCTCCATGCTGGCCAATTTTCAGAGTAAACTTTAAACAATAATGAAAATAAAATTAAAATAGATAAAATAGTCGAATTCATATTTATTATGGTACGATTAGGTGTAGAAAGATTCAATCCAATTTAAGGGCCATGCAATCCATCCCTCTCAAATTAATATTAGTTTATATATATATAATATTATTCAGTGCATCTAATGCACTTTGTTCACAACTAAACAATTTAAGGTGTCCCATAGAACCCACTGAGTTAGCAACTCCAAAATTTAATTCTGAGTATAATGGCGATATAATCTATTTCTGCTGCTCAGAATGCGTGAGCCTTTTTGAAGAATCACCTGAAATATACTCTAAATCAATTCAGGAAATTAAATCTAATAAAAATTTAGAAACTGAAAAAACATTTATACAAAAAATAATTGATACAACTTGGAACTTATTTTTTCAATTCCCAGGGTCTTTTTCAGCAATTTTAATTTTGTTCATATGTTTGATATTAAAAAAATTTCCCTTTGCCAAATGGGTCCTCAAAAACAGCTGGAAATCCATACTAATTATAGCTTTAATATTTGATCTTTTTTACACTCATTTAGTTCACAAAGAATCTACAAAAACAAACTCTCTAGTTGAAGAGTTACATTCAACTACATTCCTTGAATACGGAGAACCACTTATACCTTCAATTTCAAAACTGCCAGCAAGCATAAAAAAAACTTACTATAGAGGGAATGACGAAAGGAACCCAGGATTATATAATGGAGGAAATTACCGAACAGCAGAATTTACAATCGACTTATGCAATTCATCTAATGATACAATTGGATATGATTCTGTAGTCAATTACAATAACCTTTTCCTAAGGGTCACGATTAGCAAAACCCCAAACACCTCTAATCACTTCTGGAGCAAGAAAAAAATGAGCAACATTTATGTGACAGCAAATTCTGAAAAATTTCATTGGTCGAAGAATCGACTGAGTGATGCTACAAATTTATACAAAATAGATTCAAAAAATGAATGGCAATTTAAATACCCTTTAAAAAGTTTTTCCGTCGGCAATGAAAACAAGTTAATAAAAGGAATTATTTATCTATGTGAAAAAAGATATAATCAAAACAATTCATTAATTGGCGGTAGATTCCATTATGCATTCCAATTTGATCTTAAGATTATTTCAAATGAAATATCTAATACATCCGACCTGTGGATGGGGCCGCTTTACAGGAAAAGATCCTTGAGAATTTGGGAAATACCAGAATCCGAATGGTTGAGCACAGATCCAATACCAATTAATCAGATGAATGATATAAACAAAGACCCAATACTAATCGGTATTGATGAAAAAGATTAATATTACCATTGCAATTTACGCCTTTAATTTAATGCACTTATCCGCTAATAAATTTAGATTATGTATGAAGACGAAAATGTACTAGTCATCAAAAGACAAATATTTGATGAGATCGGGTCATTCCAAGGAATTTGTTTTGATATAGATAAATATCTTCCATCATTTCTTGACCCACAGAACAATCACTTTCTGAACAGGAATAAAGCAGAGAATGACCCTTCTCATAAGCAAATAATTCCTTATGCTATTTTCAGACATGATAATAAGTTTCTGAGATATGTTAGAGGCAAAAAATCAGGAGAACAACGCCTGGCAAGTAAATCATCAATAGGTATAGGTGGTCACATTAATCATGAAGATTATGAAGCCTCTTCTCTTGAAAAAGACACTTATCTTACTGGTATTGAAAGAGAAATAAATGAAGAGCTGATAATTAGTGGCGATTATAAAAATTCACCTGTTGCATTAATTAATGACGATTCAAATGAGGTTGGAAAAGTTCACCTTGGTATAGTGCACCTGTTTGATCTTGAGAACTCAAATGTCAGTCCCGGGGAAGCAAATATACAAAATCTTAAATTCCTCTTAAATGATGAACTTTTAGATGAGCGTGAAAGTCTAGAGACATGGTCTCAAATTTGTGTGGATAACTTAAGTAGGTTAACCAAGTATACTAATTAAATGATTGATTGGATTATCTTAATTCAAAAGTATATTTCACCAAACCGGAGGCCCTCTCATCTTTTCTTGTAACATTAGCTTCAAAAAGCTTTNCAATCATTTGGTCCTCCATGGCTAACACCATAGGATAATCATTAATTATACTTTCGTAAGGTGAGTGATACTCAATTATTGTGATGTTATTTTCCGAATCTATTTCACAACTTGAAGAATAACCCTCAGAGTCCCTAATTTTTGAAAACGAAGATGCCCTCTCCTGAAAACTATCACCCTTAATTCTCTTAAAATATAATCGAGTAAGTTCTTGAAAATATCCGAACAAAAGTTTCTCACCAGAAGCAGCGCCATAAGTTTTCTCAACAGTCTTTAANANGATAATGGAAAAGTCATTTCCAACCTGAGGAAACAAAGGTTCTGCTTTTGATGTCAACCTATAAACCTTTTCAGGTCGACCTACGGCCTTAGGTCTTCTCCATGTATCAAGATACCCTCTCTTATCTAATTCAACACAATGTTGTTTAATTCCCATATAACTCATCCCTAAAGCGGATGACAATTCAGCCACAGACATTCCCGTTGATCGTTTTAAACAATTAATAATATCAAACCACTGAGGTTTAGCAATATCACGTAACGCTTTAAAAAACATAAGCTATTTCATTGATCAGCTGATAGTTACAGAGAAACATTTGTTTCTATTTATCCAAATAGCCTAATTTTGTCAACATTTGCTAATATTTTTTTCTTTAAATATTTTTTTCACGAAATTTGACATGTTATTTCTGCAAATTAACATGAAATAAACATAAATATGGATAACACGCCCAAACACCCAGATTCTAATTTCACTTCACCTGGGCGTGGTTTCTGGCAAAATGACAATATTAAGCAAGATGATTGGGACAATTTCAGATGGCAGCTGAAGAATAGGGTTAATAGCCTAAACGAACTTGAAAAGCATTTATCGTTAAGTATGGACGAGCGAAGTGGCGTTTTACTTTCTGGTGATAAGCTAGCGATGTCTATCACCCCCCAATTCTTTAATTTGATAGATAAGAATAACCCAGATTGCCCAATCCGCAGACAAGTAATTCCAACTATTCACGAAACATCCTCTGATCCAGATGAAATGTCAGATCCATGCGGAGAAGATTCTCACATGCCTGTTCCTGGCTTAGTTCATCGGTATCCAGATAGGGTACTTTTTTTATTAACAGATCGCTGCGCTAGTTATTGTAGATATTGTACAAGAAGTAGAGTTGTCAGCGGCGCTGGTGAAGCCCATCTTCAAACTGATTTCGAACAAGCTTTCCAATACTTAGAGAATAATAAAAACATTAGGGACGTATTATTTTCTGGTGGCGACCCCCTTCTCTATGCAGATTCCAAGCTTGAAAAAATCATAAGCCGTATACGCGCCATTGATCATATTGAATTCATTCGAATTGGAACCAGAATCCCTATTTTTCTTCCACAGAGAATAACTCCTCAATTATGCGATATGTTGAAGAAATATCACCCTTTATGGATAAGCGTGCACACCAATCACCCAAAAGAGCTTACAACTGAAGTCAAAAGTGCCTTAGAAAGGCTTGCAGATTCTGGAATTCCACTTGGGAACCAAAGTGTACTTTTAAAAGGTGTTAATGATGATGTTTTAACGATGAGAACGCTCGTTCATAAGCTCCTTCAGTGTCGAGTCAGACCTTATTATTTATATCAATGTGATTTGATCGAAGGTTCTTCTCATTTAAGAACACCTGCAGCAAAAGGAATAGAGATAATTGAGGGATTGCGGGGGCACACATCCGGTTATGCTATTCCTCAATTGGTAATTGATGCTCCCGGTGGCGGAGGGAAGGTCCCCATTAACCCTGAATATGTTTTAGAGAAGAACTCAAAACAATTGGTTATTAGAAACTATGAAGGTAAATCCTTCGTTTACCCAGAGCCCACAAAGGCTGTGATTAACCCATTAGACCCAGCGGCTCTAATGGGTAAAGAAAACTAGCATGGCTGGGCTCATCATTAAGCCAAGGTCGAGAATATTTCATGGTCATGATTGGGTTTACTCAAGTGAAATTAAAAAAACTTTTGGCAACCCTGAACCCGGACAGGTAGTTTCTCTTAAAGACTACAAAGACAGATCTCTTGGCTCAGCAATTTACAACCCTCAATCACAAATTGTTGCCAGAAGGTTCTCAAGAAGAAAACAAAAACTAGATGTCGAATTCTTCTACAAAAGAATTAAGAGGTCAATAAATTGCAGAGAACTTGACCCGTCAATCGACGTTACTCTTTCTCGTCTTGTCTGGAGTGAAAGCGATGGGCTTCCTGGTTTGATTATTGATCGTTACGAAGATCACCTAGTTATTCAGACTTTAACTCTAGGAATGGATTTACGGATCAATGAAATAACCGAAGCTATAAAAAAATTATTCAAACCTAAATCAATTATCGTAAGAAATGACTCTCCTATAAGAGCAGCTGAAGGGCTCAAGATGGAAACCCACATTATTGAGGGAAGCCCACCAGAAGCTATTCAAATTGAGTACTTGAATATACCTTTTTCTATCAATTTGTTGTCAGGACAAAAAACAGGTCTTTATCTTGATCAGTTAAATAATTATAAGTTGGTAGGTGAATTAGCATGCAATAAAAGAGTTTTGGATTGTTTTACAAATCAAGGGGGCTTTGCGATGAGCTGCCTACTAAACGGAGCAATTGAAACTACTGGAATTGATATAAGTGAAACTGCGATTAAAAGCTCTGAAGTCAATTCCTCAAAAATAAATAATAATAATTCTAAGTGGATTAAGGGCAATGTTTTCGACTTACTAAAGTCATTTGATAGTGAAAATCATAAATACGATATGATAATATTGGACCCTCCGTCTTTCACTAAGAACAAAAAAAGCATTTCAGATGCAATGCGAGGGTACAAAGAAATTCACTTAAGATCATTAAAATTACTTGAACCAGGAGGTATACTTACAACTTTTTCTTGCTCTCATCATATAAGCTCTAAAATTTTCCTTGATATGATTAGAGATGCTTCGAACGATGCAAAAAAATCGCTTCGAATAATACATCAATATCGGCAAAGATCCGACCATCCAATTTCACTAGGCATTCCAGAATCCTCCTATCTTAAAGGGTATTCATTGGAAGTTGTCGCATCATGGTGAACGACTACAAATATAACCCATCCCAGTTGAGCATCATTGCTTCGACTTACATCAAGATAAGGAGAAAACAGCTTGCTTATTCATTGAATAACTCTCGGTTAATGTCGTTAACCATTTGTCTTTTCTTATTGGCATATTTAGTTGGCGGCTTCCTTATATTCAAACAAGCTCTATTTTATATAGAAAATCTCCCTGGACTAGGACCAATACTCTCAGAAAGACTATTCTATTTGTTGTTCTTCTTCATTTTCATGATGTTGATTTTTTCAAATTCAATAATTTTATACTCTTCTCTTTATAGATCAAAAGAGATCCAATGGCTGACAGCCTTACCAATTCATACAAAAAACCTCTTCACTTGGAAGTTCTTTGAAACATTTATTTTTTCTAGTTGGGGGTTTTATATTGTAAGTGCCCCTTTAATATTGGCTTTAGGTAACATAAAAGGCGCTAGCCTTGACTTTTACTTTGGAAGTTTTCTAGCTGCCGCCTTCTTTGTGATTATTCCGGCATCTATCGCAGCTTGGCTAGTAGTAATTACCGTAAGATTTTTTAATAAATACTGGACCTTAGCAATCCTATCTTTGTTAATTTTAGGATCATTCCTTATTGCCACAGCCTTAACAGCTCCTTCGAAAGAAATAACCACTGCAAATGGAAGCATCGTTTCAACAGTTAATCAGATTTTAAGACATACAGAACTAAGTATTCACCCATTAATTCCCAGCACATGGTTAAGCAATTCAGTTATTGGCTGGAGCAAACCTTTTCAAGGAAACTCATTTAACTATTTCCTATTAATAATTTCGTACTCATCCCTTGGAATAGTAATTATAAATAAAACACTCTGGAAGATCGTTCTTCCCAGTTACTTTGTAAGCTTAAAAAGACGAGCAATTTCTTCAAATAAACGAAAAAAAAGAAAAGAAAAACAGGGAATGTTATTAATCTATCCTAATCATAAATTTAGCACCAAAATTAAGGAATGGTTATTTAGAAGGTATATTTTAGCTCTTATTGGTAAAGACTTTAAAACTTTAATTCGCGACCCTAGCCAATGGATTCAAATTTCATTGGTTTATGGTTTATTGTTTCTTTACGTAATAAATATTAGAAATATGGGGTATCAATACCAGAGCGAATTCTGGCCATCTGTTATCTCCTTAATGAATTTAGGTGTTTGCTCACTTTCATTATCAACTCTAACAACAAGATTTGTATTCCCTCAATTTAGTCTAGAAGGAAGGAAGCTGTGGCTACTATCTATGAGCCCTATATCAATGAAGAAAATAGTCACTCAAAAACTAATAAGCTCAAGTCTAATTACAGGAATCTTAACATCGGCTTTAATCCTTATCTCAAGTTCGTTATTAAAAATGCCAACCCTAAAAATAATTAGCGATGTAACAATAATATTCATGATCACTTTTGCTTTAAATTCAATAGCTCTGTCATTGGGAACTATTTTCCCAAATTTGCGTGAAGAAAACTCTGCGAAAGTTGTGTCAGGATTTGGAGGTACATTATGTTTAATTTTGAGCTTCGTTTACATTATTACGATAATGACTCTTCTATCATATCCTGTAGCAGTAAAATTCATTGGATCAGGATTGTTTTCAATTCAAACATTCTACCAAGCAACTATCACAACAACTCTAATCACAGCGATTCTAACTATGTTTATTTGTATTATCGCTATAAAATTAGCATTTAAAAAAGCTAATGATATTAGACATTTAAGAAATACATAATATTAATAGAAATTCATTAATTATCATTTATATTAAAATTATTTGATAGTTATGAATAGGACAACTGCAGATTATAACCCAATTATTGATGACTCAGATTTTTTAGAATTTGAATCGTCTCCATCTAATGAAATAGTCGTCAGTGATCTCTCTTCAAGAAATCCTAATATCGAGTTCGATGAACAGCTAGCCAGCGCTCAGCAACAACTTAAGGAACTCAAAAAACAAGAAGAGCAGATAGAAAATCAAAAAGCTGAGCTNGAGCTTTTAAGGCAAATGCAAAGTGCTTTTAANAGAGGCAAAGTTGAAATGTTAGATAATTTACAACATGCAATCACCTTATTGGAGAGAGAGCGGCTAGACGCCGAACAAAGGATTCTTCAATACAGTAGAGCTCAATCAACATTCAAAAGAACACTCGACAGCATCGGGTCACTAAACCCGGAAGACTGCCCTCATTCAAAACTCCATGATGAACTCACNCAAGCAAATACTCAAATTGAGGATGCTAGAGATGAATACATGCGGACCCTGAAACATCTAGATAATTTAAACACTCAAGAGGATCAATCTAATTCAGAAAGCGATTCTATAACTCACCTTAGCACAACTTCTATTGGATTAAGGAATTTTCAATATTGGTTCAAAAGCGGATTCGCGTTTTCACTCCCCATAATCGTTTTTGTTATGTTTATATATATAACTTACAAGTATATACTATAAAAGCGTAATTTTAAACGCAANCCCCTTAGTCCTTGTGAATAAGCTCAGTAAAGACAATATAATAAATCTTGATTATTCAAGTTTAGATCAAAAGCTTCAAAAAAGGGAAATTTCTATCAAACAAAAAATTTCAGAGATCGAAGAATCTGTTAAGACTAGAAATAATGCACTTACAAATAAAGGNAAATTTAAGCATGAAGCTAGCTTNGCTGATAATTCAAACAGATTAACTCGCTCTCAACTAGCGAGCATAAAAATTCAAAACAGAAAAAATTTCATNAACTTTCTTATAGCATTATCTTTTTTTTCTATCATTTTTTATCTTCTTTTAATCGTATTATAATTTAATAAGTACTGGATTTTCTGCTCAATTAATTTAATCATCTCTTTCTTTATGAATGATAATAAGATTGACGTGAAGTACGTTGCNGAACTGGCAAGACTAGAGCTTAGCGAATCTGAAGTCACTGAGTTTACAAAACAACTCAATGANATATTATCTTTTGTTCAACAGCTTCAAAATGTTGATACCTCTAATATCGAACCTACAGCACATGCAAATCCTGTATTTAATGTTTTAAGAAATGATGAAGCCCAAAAGGGATTTGGTAGCTCTAATGCATTGCTGAACGCTCCCAATTCTTCTCAAAATCAATTCAAAGTTCCACGCGTTGTCGAATCATGATTAATTCAGTTGGTTCATTGACCATAAAGGAATTAAAAAAAGAATTCCAGAAAGGCTCNCTTACACCAGTCGATGCAATTTCAATTCTTACACAAGATATTGAAAATTACGANAATGAAGTNGCTGCTTATCTTTCATTTGATAAGGAAACGGCTTTAAAGGNAGCTGCTAATTCTGACATTAGTAAACCTTTAGGTGGAATCCCAATAGCTATAAAAGATCTAATTAATGTTAAGGGGCAACCTTGCAGCTGTGCATCTAAGATGCTCAAGGATTCATATGTTTCACCATATAACGCGACGGCAATAGCTAACCTTAAATCACAAGGGGCAATTCCTTTTGGAAGAGTTAATATGGATGAATTCGCCATGGGTTCATCAACAGAGAATTCTGGCTTTCATAATACTAAAAATCCATGGGACCTCAGCCGTATACCAGGAGGAAGCAGNGGAGGTTCGGCCGCCTGTGTTGCAAATGGAACTGCGATAGCATCTCTTGGTTCAGATACAGGTGGATCAATTAGACAACCTGCCTCTTATTGTGGTGTAGTTGGCCTCAAGCCGAGTTATGGAACCGTATCAAGGTATGGCCTTGTGGCATTCGCATCGTCACTCGACCAGATCGGTCCNATTACTAAATCAAGTGAAGATGCCGCCCTTTTACTTAGTGCTATCGCAGGAAAAGATCCACTAGACTCAACCTCAATAGATAACGTTGAATCAAATCCTCTANCTAAACTCAACGGTGATATTAAAGGATTAAAAATTGGTATACCAAAAGAGTACTTCTCTAATCAATTGGATTCAAAAATTTTAAATNANATCAATGAAGCAATTAAGAAACTTGAATCATTGGGCGCAGAGATTGTTGATATTAGCCTCCCTCACACTGAGTATGCTGTATCTACATACTACATTATAGCTACCGCAGAAGCTTCTGCCAATCTTGCAAGATTTGATGCTGTCAGATATGGACATCGCGCAGATTCACCAAACGACATTATCGATCAATACAAAAAATCAAGATCTGAGGGTTTTGGGCAGGAAGTAAAACGAAGGATCATATTAGGGACTTATGTTCTTAGTTCAGGTTATAATGACGCTTACTATGTCCAAGCTCAAAAAGTACGAACTCTAATCAGAGATGATTTCACAAAAGCTTTTGAAAGAGTTGATGCAATCGTNTCCCCAACTGCTCCAACTACTGCTTTTAAATTAGGCGAAATGTCAGACAATCCTTTGGAGATGTATTTAGCTGACATTTTCACACTTGCTGCAAATTTATCGGGAATTTGTGGTGTCAGCACCCCTTGTGGATTTATCGATACAAATGAAGACACTAAATTGCCTGTAGGATTACAAATACTAGGACCTCCAATGCAGGAATCTAAAATNCTCCAAATCTCTGATGCCTATGAAAAATCTACAGATTGGTTATCTTATAGTCCTCGCTCATAGTATTATAGATAATTGAATTAAGAATATTTCATGACGGGAGCAAAGCTTTTCCTGTGAATTCTACATGGTCCATGTTCTTTCAAAGCATCCATGTGAACTTTTGTCCCATACCCCTTATGCCTATCAAATGCGTACAAAGGAAATTCATTCGAGTGTTTCAGCATAATCCTATCCCTTTCTACTTTTGCTATCACACTTGCTGCAGATATGGACAAACTCTTGGAATCACCTTTAACAATCGAATGATTTCTAAATGGGCAATTTTTGATTGGCTTACCATCAATAATTACGTAATCAGGTTTTAAGGATAATGACAACGCAGCAAGCCGCATTGCTTCATATGTTGCATTAAGAATATTTATTTCATCTATAATGTCCTGATCGACAACCGCAAACCCCCATATTACATTAGAATTTGAATCTGTGATCTTATTATAAATAGTTTCACGGCGCTTTGCTGATAATCTTTTAGAGTCATTTAAACCTATGTCCGGAAAATCCTTAGGTAATATTACTGCGGCCGCTATTACTGGGCCTGCTAATGGTCCTCTCCCAGCCTCATCAATACCAGCTACATTGGTATAACCCGATTTAATTAGCTCATCTTCAATTGAATAATCAGGCATGAATTTAGATTAGTATAATTAATGGAATTCATTACAATATTATTATTATTTACAAATTTTAAGTATGTCTAAATTTTTAAAAATATCACTGCCACTTTTCGTTTTAGATCAATTTTCAAAAGTTTTGATTATAAATAACTTTAGCCTAGGAGAAGAAAAGAACATCATTCCGGATTTTTTCAACCTCGTTAGAGTCCATAACACAGGAATAGCTTTCGGTAAATTTAATGACACAAATTACTCTAATATAATATTCTCTATAATCGCAACATTAGCATTTTTAACCATTTTAATATTATGGAAAAAAAATAAGTTCCCAGGTCCTATAAATAACTATGCGATTATCTTTTTAATACCAGGAATACTAGGTAATCTTGTAGACAGAATTTGGCATGGATACGTTGTCGATTTTTTAGATTTTTACATTAATAACGCTCACTGGCCCTCTTTTAATGTCGCAGATTCATGTATTTGTATAGCAGCAGGATTATTATTTATTTCTGCTTTTAAAAATGAAGAGGCTTAAAAAGTTTTGATAAATCACATAACAGATCAAAAACAAAACTTAAGAAAGGTTTTGAAAGGACGTTTGTCTCTGATGCAAAAAAGTGACAAGATAGCTGAGGACATAAAAATTAACTCAATCCTACAAAAAAAGTTCAAAAATACATTATCCATTTTGTGCTATTTCCCACTTGGATCTGAACCCAATATAATCCCCTCTATCAAATACTGGCTGGATAAAGATTTCATTATAAGTATTCCTCGCATTTACAATGGTGATTTTCAATGTCTGCAAATCGACAATTTATCAAAAAGTAATTTTATCAGGTCCAGTTTTGGTACGTTAGAACCTAATCCCCATACAAGTAATACAATTTCTAAAATGAATGTAGACCTAGTTCTCGTTCCTGGACTTGCTTTCACCTCTAACGGTTTAAGGTTAGGAAGAGGAGGTGGAATATATGATAAATTTCTATCAACACTGAGTAATGAAAAATCTCTTACTGTGGGAATATGTTATGAAAATCAAATTGTAGATTCCATTCCTATTGAGAAGCATGACCGATCTGTCGATTTAGTCATCTCTATTAAATAAAACTCTAAGCCCATTTTGGAATACTAAGCTCAAATTTTGGTATTTTCGAATACACCAAAACTCCATCATTAGTTTCACCAAAAAATGCCCCCTCAACTTCAGAGTCATTATCTATTACGTGGTAACTATTATAACTAAATTCAGCACCAGAAGAAATCTTAGGAAATTGACCAACTACACCCTCTCCTTCAACAATTGTTTTATCTTTATTAATCCCTTTAATAACCCATTTGCGGCCAACAATTTTCACTTCTTGGCTTGAGTTATTCTTTATTGTAATAAAATAAACAAATGGGTACGGCTTATCTGCCGGAGCTTCCAAAGTTGGCATATATATAATATCGTCAACTATAACTTCGAGAGATACTAATTCTTCAATTTCCAACTATAACAAATGGGTTTAATTATATTATTAATACCATACTCGACTAAAAAAAAAAATTAGAAATGAACAATCACGAATGTCCACTTCTCCGATAGCATTAACGATAGCCGGATCTGATCCTAGCGGAGGAGCTGGAATACAATGCGACCTAAAAGTTTTTCAAGAACTAAGTGTTTATGGATTAAGCGTAATTACTTGCATTACCTCGCAAGTTCCAGGCATCATGAAATCAGTTCACCCTCTACAAAGCAGCCAAGTTGTTTCTCAAATTGAAACACTCAAATCAAATTATTCAATATCAGCTATTAAAATTGGACTATTGTATAATAAAACTATCACCGAAGCTGTTATTAACGTTCTTGATTCTTTTGAAAATCGTCCTCCAATTATTATTGACCCCATAATAAAGTCATCTTCAGGAACACTCATTTTAGAAGATGGCGCTTTAGAACTGTACAAGGAATATTTAATCCCAATGGCGGATGTATATACTCCGAATATTCCTGAGGGAAATATCTTAGTTGGGAATGAGATTTCAAGCCAAATTAATTTAGCAAAATCTCTCTATTCGAAATTTGGAACGCCTGTACTATTAAAAGGCGGCCACCTTAATTCAGAAGTAGCTTCGGATATTTTTGTTAATGCTGATGGCTTAACCACATATGACTCACCAATGATTAAAAATTTTGAAGCTCATGGAACAGGTTGTTTTTATTCAGCCTCAATTTGTTCTCATATTGCCCTTGGCTATGAAATAAAGAAAGCAATTTCAAAATCAAAAAGGCATGTGACCGAGGCAATAAAGTGTGCTTCTAATTTGGGAGGAAACTCAAAAACGCTAAGTTTCAAAACTTTATAAAAATAATTTTCTATGCCCCTTACCCTGAAGCTAACACATCGCTCAGTGTGTATCCTAGTCAACCGACTAAGGGGTCAATTGTGTTGATTTTACAAATTCTTAGAGCTAAGAACAATTCAAAAAATAATAAAATTTTTTATTTAATTGACCTTTGATATAATTATTATTTAACAAATTTCATTCAATGTTTCCTATGTCTTGAGAATTATTCGAATTATATCTAAAATAATCCATCAAATACTTATTTATTAAATGAAAAACACCACACGTAGAAAATTTATGAAGGGCGCACTTTATGGCGCTGCTGGATCTAGTACTTTTTGCAGTCTACCTGCAAACGCAAATGTAAAGGGCGCGAATGAGGATATTCGTGTTGCCGTTATTGGTTGTGGTGGACGCGGCGGCGGTCATGTCAACGCATCACTAGGTCATAAAAATGTAAGAGTTGCAGGTGTTTGTGATGCCGATTACAAAAGAAATGAATCAAACGCTAATAGAGTAAAGGGAAAACAAGGATCTAAGCCAAAAATTTACGAAGACTACCGTGAACTATGTCTTGATAAAGACATCGACGCAGTGATGATTGCGACTCCAAACCATCTTCATTCACTCATATCAATTCTTGCAGCTCAAAATGGAAAACATGTTTATGTTGAAAAGCCAGTATCGCACAATATCTGGGAAGGCAGAAAACTTGTCGAAGCTGCAGAGAAGTACGCTAAAAAGGGTGTAATTATTCAACATGGAATGCAACGTAGATCCGATACTGGATGGCGTGAAGTCATGGAATGGATAAAAGATAAACCCTTAGGTGAAATGCTTGTGTCTAGAGGTTTTTGCTATAAGCCTAGAAAAAGCATTGGGAAGGTAAGCGCACCAAAACAAGCACCGGCAGAAGTTAATTATGACCTCTGGTCTGGTCCTCGCGAAATACTACCAATCAGAAGAGAACGATTCCATTACGATTGGCATTGGCAAAGCCCTTACGGTAACGGCGACATCGGAAATCAAGGACCTCACCAAATGGATGTGGCGAGATGGGCATTAGGACAAGAAAAATGCGCTCCCAACGTATTAAGCATAGGAGGAAGATTTGGTTATGATGATGATGGTGATACAGCAAACACTCAAATCGCTTTCTTTGATTATAAGCCGGTACCACTAATTTTTGAAGTTCGAGGACTCCCAGAAAAAGAGCTTGATTGGGGCAAAGGCATGTCGAACTATAAAGGCGCTAGGGTTGGAA
>PAHQ01000037.1 GCA_002705125.1 Verrucomicrobiales bacterium
TTCCTCCACCATTAGGGGCCCGCTGTGCAGTAGGGCCACCATCAACTTGACCATTTAAGTATATGGTGGCTTCATCAAGCGCTCCATCATAGGTCCATACAGCATGAACCCATTGATCAGCTTCAAGTACCGTGCTTGCATTCCAGTCCGCTCCCCAGTGAGCACTGTGAAGTAATCCTCCGTTTCGAATACCGTTATGGATACCTTGTTGGGTTTGCCCCCACATAAAGCCTTCTCCGCCAGCTGAACCAATCGGCTTCATCCAGCATGCAAAAGTATAACTTCCATCTTCAAAATCACGAATCATTGAATTCATATCAATGGTTGGAAAATCAAGGTGACCGCCATTAAAGCTGGCTCCGGTTGTGGGTGTTGGACCTGCGTCAGCGCCATCAACATCAAAGGTTACGTCTCCATCCACCACTCCATCATTACCATTTCCACTCGAATCTACTACTTCTCCCTCAAAATCGATGTAAAGGTAAGGGAATGGTAAAACCCCCTTGCTGTTTTCGTCATTAGGATCTGTTCCCCCAACAATTTCACCACCATCAGTAAAACCGTCACCGTCAGTATCTGCATTGTTTGGGTCTGTCCCTGGATTTTCAGCGCTGACATAAGTTCCACTGTTGTTTTCAACGCCGTCAGCTAGACCGTCTTTATCAGTGTCTACGTTTTTAGGATCAGTTCCAGTATTGGTAGCACTTACAAATGTTCCAGTATTTGTTTCTACTCCATCACTGAGCCCGTCACTGTCCGTATCCGCTTTGGTTGGATCCGTTTTCGTTTCCTCGTATTCATCTAGGTCATTAAGACCATCACCATCAAAGTCTCCAGTCCCTGCACCTGGCCCAGGTCCTGCCGCGTTGCCATTCAAGTCTTCAAGATTATCAGCAAACCTTTCTTCGTAAAAGTCAGGCAGACCGTCTCCATCTTGATCTTCATCAGTTCTTCCTATTGGGCTTGCTCCCTCAACCAATGCTCTTATCGATCCCTGCGGAAGCGCTTCGGTCCAAACAGCAACATCATCGACCAAACCGCGATAGTTGTCTCCACCACCGTTACTTCCACCTACAATTAGGTTTCCACTTCCATTCGGTGCACGCTTACCACCGGTCCAGTCGACCTCGCCATTAAGATAGATCGTGCCAACGTCAGCGTCTCCATCATAGACCCATGCAGCGTGTATCCACTCCCCATCGAGGGCACTTAGGTTGGTGGCGCCATTTGTGTCAGCTCCCCAGTGTGCTTGGTGTAAAAATCCGTTGTTACGGATGCCATTGTGGATACCCTGTTGCGTTTGACCCCACAGGAACTTATTACCGTTTAGGTCACTTGGTTTAATCCAAGCAGAGAATGTATAACTGTTCTCTCCTTCAATGTCCTGAATGATGCTGGATAAATCAATACCCGGAAAATTGATGTAACCTCCGTTGAAGTTGCCAGCCGCGAATGGGGTTGATCCACCTTCTGCACCCTCTGCATCAAAAGTAATAGGACCACTGACTTCTCCGTCATTGCCCTGATCACTGGAATCAACCGCACCATCTTCAAAGTCCACGTAGAGTATCGGAGAAGGTATCGAACCCTTACTATTTTCATCATTTGGATCAGAGCCTCCGGCAACCTCAAAGCCGTCACTGTAGCCATCGCCATCTGAATCAGCATTGTTGGGGTCTGTTCCAGTGCTTTCCTCGTCCACAAGCTCACCAGTGTTGGTTTCGACGCTATCAGCGAGGCCATCTCCATCAGTGTCCGCGTTTTTAGGGTTAGTTCCGGTGTTGGTTGTGCTGACATAAGTTCCAGTGTTAGTTTCAACGCCATCACTGAGTCCGTCACCATCGGTATCTGCCTTGGTTGGGTCGGTCTTAGTTTCCTCGTACTCATCAAGATCAGACAACCCATCACCGTCAAAGTCTCCGGTTCCCGACCCAGGTCCAGGTCCTCCAGCATTACCATTCAAATCTTCAAGATTATCCACAAGCTTCTCTTCCCAAAGATCTGGAAGTCCATCCTCGTCATCATCACTCGTATCAATTAACTCGATAGGACTGCTGCCACCAGCAAGAGTGGCGATCTGATCCTCATCAAGAACATTATTAAAAATTGCAAAATCATCAATTCTTCCTGCCATGCTATTAGCCTGAGAGGGGCCTTCCGCACCAACAGAGATAATTCCATTAAACTCGTCAAGAGGCTCTGCTCCGCCTTGACTAGCCGCTTGTACTCCGTCGACCCAAATCTCCATATTTCCATCAGCATCTCTCTGAAAAACAAAGTGCTGCCATTGATTTAACTGAACAAGACCANCAACTGTNAGTCTTTGTGTTGCTCCACAGCAGCCTGACTGATCAAAGAAAATGGTACCATTACCCCATGGCGTGTGAGACTGAAAGCCTCTTTCATTAGATCCTGCTGAGGGTGCATGTATCCAAAATGAACTCGTGTTGCCGGTTTGGGTAGTGTTCTGCCAGAAAACGACAGACATGGCATTATTTTCAAAAGCGGTATTTAAATGATCTCCTTCAAGAGTTTGCGCTAATGAGCCATCGTTAACCCCACCAAGATCAAGAGCGTAATCTCCTACTGAATCACTGAAGCCATCTCCATCTTCGGTGTAAGCCGCTCCGCCAATGAACTCAAGGTCTGGAGAGCTTGCCGTCAAATCAGAGGCAACGGCAGGATCAGATGGATCATTAAAATCCCAGTAACCGAGAATTTCGAGCTCTTGNGATNGGGAANTTGTAACTGATAAGAATATCAATAAAATTAATTTAAGCGNAATTNTNGATGATTTATGCGATTTCATGGGTGGCTGATGNGGGTATTATTTTATTTTAGGTNTGGAAATTTTTAATCTTCGGCGCGACTAACTCTATAAAGAATTTTTCTGTATTGAAAGATGTCTTCATCTAAAAATTCTGTTATTTCGCCCTCATCGTTTGCAGGATAAGAGTCATCAATTTCTTCCCAGAAAACGCCATCCTCACTTCGTTCAATTAGGAATGCTTCTCCATCACGCGAGGGCCAAGAAATTGACACGCCATCATTAGAATAATTAATATCACTGATTTGGAAAGGGGTGCTACTCGTGGGTACTTCGATACCTTCTTTAATGTTAAAAAAGTCAATATCAATAGCGCCTGACTGAGGAGTAGCTCCTAGGCCCATAGCAATATAGGTATATGAAGCATCACTGCCATTACCCGAGGTAACATAATAAGTTGTCGGTGTATTACTTCCATTGAGATAAATATCTACTTTGTGAGTGCCTGTATCAGAGTCATCTTCTTCAATAGTGATCCAGAAACTGTTCCATATTCTAGGTTCAATCGGCAAAAGATTTTCTTCTCCAGAAGAATCATTCGAATCAACGTCTGTCGATGTGTTGATACCATTCAGCCTATTCATGGTGAGTCCTTCTCCGCCTGAGTAATCGCCTCCTGGACCAACACTTTCAGTTGAAATCGCAAATGAAATGAGTTGTCCGCTGAGGCTGTCACGGATACTAAAGCTACCTTTACCTCCATCATGAATTGCGTAGCCATCACCGGTTTCGGTCCAATCAGTTTTACTGCCATCGNTGGAATGNTGNTCATCAAGGGGGAGATCATTACCCGGGACGGGTACCCTTGCTCTAAAATTCATNGTGATCCCATCGACCAGNGGTGAATATCCATCACTCAACACATTAGTTAGATCTTTAATAAAATAAAATTTCCGNTTTGAAGGATCACCGAATCCATGGGACCTAGGGTCTCCTGTATCTTGGATCCTCAAGAAATTTTCTATACCNTCATCCAATATTTCAGCNCCTCCTGGTNCNCCAGAACTGAAATCAGATTCGTCCCAAGCGTCCGAACCATTATCATGAGTCCACTCAACNGATATTGGATCCANGTCACNATTAAATTCGTAATTCCACCCTCCTACCGGACTCGAAAAGTCACCACCNCCTAGTTGTCCGGATAAAACATTTATGATTAGTTCAGNNNTCGCGTCNTCCTCATNATCAGCNCTTGCTGTTAGCACAAATTTTGTTGTTTCAGATGGGCTAATTTGCAGGCTGCCTTGACCGTTTTCTGAGGTNNTTTCACCTATTCCTGGTGAAATGAATACTGTTGNATCCTCTCGAACGACCCAACTGAGTGTGGTTTCTTCTCCTGAATTAATTAGGGCGCTGGAAGAGGTGAATGAACCAATTAGTGAAACGTCTACGGGAACCGATTCTGATGCACCCGTCTCTTCTGGAGTATCAACAGTAATTGTATATTCGGTATTCATTTTAGGAGTCAACTCCAGTGATCCTTTCCCGTCTGGTCCTGTCTTACTAAGCGCATCTAGATTGCCAGGGCTAATCGTGGCAGATGTTGCTGCTGGGCTTATAGTCCAATTAAGGGTTACGTTTTCGCCTGGAGCAACAACATCTGAAGATGCTATGAATTTTTGGATGGGAATTTCAAGGTCTGCAGGGGGAACAACGATGATTCCATCTAGTTCTGTTCTGCCGCCTTGTCCTTTGCCAAGGCGTAAACNAATGAAGCCATCCTCATTAGAAGAAAAATAACCAATTGAGATGGCNTAAGAGTCTGGTTCTGCACCATTGTCCTCGACCACTGCAATTCCATCAGTTTTAATGTTATTTACAGTTNTCATCTCACCCTGTGTAACCAAACTCATCATATTACTGCCGCCTATTCCTTGTCCTCGAATTGTGACGCTGTCTCCAGTAATTGAATAAATAGAGTAAAATTGATTAAGTCCCTGTCCAGGACCAAAGCCGTCCCCACCCTCATCTACTCCTGTGTAATCAGGTAAACCATTTGGTGAGATTCCTGTATTAACACGAACCCATCCATCATCAATGATCCATTGAAGATTCCCTCCTATGACAGGATCAGTACTATTAGGTGAGTTCCTACTTGCAGCAGGACCATCCAAGCGATTGTCCACTAAGAGATACCATGTAGTGATACNGTCGGCTTCGACATATGCANTGTAAGGAGAGTTGTCTCTAGCGTTGTTAGCAAAACGAATGTAGTCACCACCTACTAAGTAATTAGGCAAGTCTATAATTTGATCGCCAGTTGTGGATAAATTACCATCAGCGTCAAAAGCAGCTCCGTTATGCTGGTGAGTGCGGTCCGAAAACGTTAAAGATTCTTCCCCAAATTCTGTTTCGATTATTGCGGGTGCATCTCCACCAATGCCCTCTTCTGANATTTCAAGCACATTCCCTTTTTGTCCCCTAGACCATGAGAAGTCATAGTCATTTGTCTTAATGACGTTAAGAACTAACAATTCATATTTTTGTGAAGGGATTAGGCCNGATATACTGGCAGTAAAGTCAGAGGCAGTATTTGATTTATCATCGAAAATGTCTCCACTGAAACCATCCGAAGCCACAGAGACTGAATTGTCGCTTCCATCAGGCCAACCCCAGTCATCTGCATCAGTTGTCATTGCCAAACGGGAATCGGAAATGCTCTCGTAGGATGACCCTATTCCAACAAGGTCCAGATAGATTGCCCCTCCTCCGATAGTGTCTTCTACCAGATCATAAGGGGTAGCGCTCATACAATTAATAATAATCGTGGCAAACAGTAATGGGTGAAATATTAGGTGTTTCATAGAATANTGACTTAATNTGATTATTTNGGGCGCTATTTTGCCNTTAATANTGCATTAATTTTGCCAATTTGAGCAAGGTTAAAGAGCTCAAGAAAAAATCCCTCATTTAATACTCGATATATATAGGATCTTTGAGGCAAAAAAATTTCCACTTCGAAGCAAATTCCCTAAATTAATTTGATCTATTTGGCTCAAATACTGCGTATATAGATTATGGATAATAATTAACAATTGGTGTCCAAATTTTATTAACTTATCAACAGATATTAACATTTTAGAGAAATGAAAAAAAAGTATTTTCATAACTCGTTGAAAATCAAAATTTGACCAAAATAAAAAAAATATAAATATATTTTTATTTTGACCAACACACTATATATTGTGCATATTACCCAGCGCTCCACCAAGATGTAGTGGTTTTGACAAAAAAGCCATTTTCAGATTTAGAGGAGCATTAACATGCGCTTTTACGGGGGTTTTAGCCATTAAATTGGCGGAGCTTGGCCCGTATAAGCATTTAAGATACCTAAAATATATTGATACTTAACATATTTTTTTAAGCAGACTACGAAGAATAATTAGCAGATGGAAAAGACTTTTGAGATAGGAAAAAAGAAATTCGTTTTAGATCAGGATAAAGCCGAGGAAGCCTTTGCAGCAAAAGCTGTAATTAATGGACGTCAGACAATGGCTTTCAATCTACTACCTCTCAAATATCAGTGGGCCTATGACATATATCGCGATATGAAGGCCAATCACTGGGAGCCTGAGGACATTCCTATGGGCAAAGACATAGAACAGTGGCAATCAGATAAAGAGCTTAGCGACAGTGAAAGATGGATTATTCGCATGGGAATCGGTTACTTTTCTGCTGCCGAAGGAATTGTGGGAGATAATGTTCTTCACGTAGTACGAGAGCTGCTCACAGCTCCGGAGCTTAAACTCGTGCTTGGTCGTCATGCTCACGAGGAGAATATTCATGCAGACTCCTTGCTCTATATGATTAGTTCTTTGGGTATTAATCCTCACGAATGTGAAGCCATGTTCGAGCAGATACCAACGATCAAAAGGAAAAATGAATTTGTTACTGGGATCTCTGGAGAATTAAGAAGAGACATTGATTTGACGCAGATAGAAAACAAACAGCTCCTTGCTAAAAATATTTTTGTCTTTGGTCAATGCATGGAAGGGACCCAATTTTATGGTCTCTTCGGAATGATTTTGAGCCTTTACAGGCAAAATAAATTCCCAGGTATTGGGCAAATGTTCCGATATACTCTAAGAGACGAATCAAACCACATCGAAGTTTTCAGGAATCTTTTTATGGACCTTGTGGAAGAGAACAAGGAAATATGGACTGACGATTTCAGGAATGAGTTGCGCGAGATTATGAAGCAAGCCATTGCCCTCGAGAAAGAATTCATTGAGGACTGTTTGCCAGTAAATTCCGTTGGTTTGAGTCCTGAAGAATTTACTCAGTACATTGATTATATCGCAGACAGGCGACTCGAAGGAGTTGGATTAAGCCCTCTTGCGCCTGGCACAGAAAACCCATTCCCATGGCTCGCTGAAATGATGGACATCAAAAAAGAGCAAAACTTTTTCGAAGGAAGAGTCACGGAGTACCAGAAAGCTTCATCTTTGGAAACTGTGGATGATGACGAACTCTAAATTACCTCAAATCATTTTCTCCTCTCATACAAAAACAACAATATAACCACTAATATTCTACCAATCCTTTAACTCAGCAGGTATATGATAGGAAGAAATGTTCTAGAAGAAGATATTTTACTCAAACAGTATGCAGATGCATCTGACGAAGATAAACCCAGATTTAATTGGTCTGAGTATGCAGACACTGACTCGCCGAATTTACCGGGTAAGCTGCAAATCAAAATCGAAATTGGCGGTCAAGTCAGAGACTACAACTCAGCTGATGTTGCTGACACTGTGGGTGGAGCTTTAACTGATTTATTACTTTCTCGAAAAGAGGAAAACATTTTTAACGATGAAAATCAAAAATTAGTCGCCGGAATAGCCAAGTCGGTCACCGAAGAAATAGTTGAGCAGACAGAAGACTCTTCCACGCCTGAAGTTACTTTTAATTCCGTTGAACTTACTAAGATTATAGAGCGTGCATTAGTTAAGAATAACGCCCATGACGTGGCACGTTCATTAATAATGAGGCTAAGAAATGGATCTGATCAATCAGCTGATGAAGGAGAAGTAAAAAACCAAGCAATCAAAGTTATTAGGAGGAATGGAAAATCTGTAAGTTGGAAACCCAACAAGATAGAATCTGCAGTCAGCCAAGCATTTCTTTCACTTCAACTTGACCCTAGTGCAGCAGTTGACGTTTCCAATGCAATCAGTAATACAATTACTGAAGATGGAATTTCATTTATTCATATCGAGGACCTTCAAGACAAGGTTCAAGAAGAACTCATGAGGCAAGGTCACTTCAAGGTGGCTGAGGCTTATATTCTTTACAGGGCTCATCGTTCATTATTGAGAGAGGCAGAGAGGGTTGAAGCTGAGGAGGCGGCTGCAACTGCAGATGACCCGAGTCAGGATTCGTTGATATTGGTTCGCAATGCTGACGATTCAACTTTTTTATGGGATGGTTCAGATCTAAGAAAAAGAATTGAGTTTGCCGTTTTGGATTTGGATCTTTGTTTAAATGAGGATGAAATAGAAAGAGAGCTTAGAAGGTCTGTTTTTCCAGAAATGAAGAAATCAGACTTGGAAAAAACAATCATACTCAATTCGAAAAGTCTTATTGAACGAGATGCAGATTTTTCAAAGTTCGCAGCGAGGATCTTGCTTACATTCATTTATGAAGAAGTTTTAGAATGGAGTATAGTTGACGATGGTATTAGCGCTTTGCCAGCTGCTCATCGCAAAGGTTTTAAATCTAGCATACAGAGAGGAATCGAAATTGGCCGACTTAATAGTAGGTTAAGAGAGCATGAAATTGATAAGTTAGCAGAGGCCATTGATCCAGTGGCTGATATGGGTTTTGATTATCTTGGTATACAGACACTCTATGATAGGTACCTCATTGTAGATAAAACTACAGAAGATCACCGNAGACTTGAAACCCCTCAACTTTTTTGGATGAGAGTATCAATGGGTTTGTTTTTGGATGAAGTTGAATCAAGATCGGACAAGGTCATAGATTTATACAAGCTTTATAAGAGCCGCCGCTTTTGTTCCTCAACACCAACACTTTTCAATTCTGCAACTAATCATTCTCAGTTGAGTTCATGTTATTTGTACAAAGTGGATGATTCAATTGAGTCTATCATGACGAGAGGAATTGCAGAGAATGCCTACCTTTCAAAGTGGGCTGGTGGATTAGGTGGGTCCTGGACGGCTGTGAGAGGAACAGGAAGTTATATACAAGGCACAAACGGCGAGAGCCAAGGTGTTATTCCATTCCTTAAGCTTCATAATGACCAACTGGTTGCTGTTAATCAGGGAGGTAAGAGAAGAGGGTCTGGATGCGCTTACTTGGAGACATGGCACACCGATATTCTAGATTTTCTTGATCTTAGGAAGAATACTGGTGACGATAGGAGGCGTGCTCATGATATGAATACAGCCAATTGGATTCCTGATCTTTTTATGAAGAGAATGGAAGCTAGAGAGGACTGGACACTATTCAGATCAAATGAGGTTCCTGATTTNCATGATCTTTACGGGAGCGCTTTTGAGAAGCGTTATACCGAATATGAGCAACGGGCAAAGAATGGTGAAATTTTCGGTAAAACTATGCCGGCGATTGAACTCTGGAAGCACATGCTAAAAATGCTTTTTGAAACAGGTCACCCATGGATTACTTTCAAAGACCCTTGTAATGTTAGGAGTCCTCAAGATCACTGTGGAGTCATCCATAGTTCAAACCTCTGCACAGAAATCACTNTGAATACTGGCGAAGAAGAAACGGCAGTATGTAATTTAGGATCAGTTGTACTTGATAATCATCTTGGAGAGAATGGCGAAATTGANCATGAGAAGTTAAAGGAAACAGTTCGTATNGCAGTGCGAGCTTTGGACAATGTTATTGATATTAATTTTTATCCTACTGAAGCGGCAAGATGCTCTAATCAGCGACATCGTCCTATAGGGCTAGGGGTAATGGGTCTTCAAAATTCACTATTCCAGCGTAATGTTTGTTTTGGATCTGATGAGGCAGTTGAATTCAACGATGAATTTATGGAGGCAATAGCCTATTATGCTTACGAAGCATCAAGTGATTTAGCAAAAGAGCGTGAATCATATTCAACTTACGAGGGCTCTAAATGGTCACGTGGATTATTGCCGCCTGATACTATTGATCTATTGGAAAAAGAGAGAGGTATAAANATAGATGTTCCTAGAGGAGGTAAATTAGATTGGAGTGCTCTTCGTGAAAAGATTAAGGATCAGGGAATGAGAAATTCAAACGTTCTGGCCATTGCTCCTACTGCCACTATATCAAACATTATGGGTAGTACTCCTTGTATAGAGCCTACTTACAAAAATTTATTNGTTAAGAGTAATCTCTCTGGGGACTTCATAGTTTTAAATTCCTATCTTGTTAGGGATCTCAAGAAGCTAGGTTTATGGGATAAGGAAATGGCNGATCAGCTTAAGTATCATGATGGAGAACTAGATGACATTGATGAAATTCCAGACGATCTTAAGAAAAAATACTCAACTGCATTCTCTATAGAACATGATTGGTTAATTGATGCTGCTGCTAGGCGTCAAAAATGGATTGATCAATCTCAATCTGTTAACTTGTTTATTGACAAGCCTGACCTAAAAACACTTTCCCACATGTATCGNGCTGCATGGAGTTCGGGACTAAAGACAACCTACTACCTGCGTAGTCTCGCGGCTTCTAACATAGAGAAGTCAACGGTGAGCTCTAAAAAAGAGGTAAGGATTAAATCTGGTGACAATGATGGAGAAGGTAAAAAAGAGTATTCTGAGGAAGAGGCTAAGGCATGCAGCATAGAGGCCATGATGAATGGAGAAGAATGCGAGGCGTGCCAATAATCTAGACTTACCAGTTTTATTAGATGCTATTTTTTTCTGAAGATTGCNCTGTAGGAGAAGGATCAGTGGATCACGGTAACGGTGATCAAGATTGTGCTCAGCCTCCAGTTCTAGCCGATTAGGTACTCTACAATTAGTGTGGCTTATTCTTTGGCCGTTACTAATCGCTCTAAATGCTTGGCTATGAGGTCAAACTCTAGNTTAATNGAATCCCCTTTGCTGTATTCAAATAGGTTAGTATTCGAATGCGTGTGTGGAGTAATCCAGCATGTTAGAGATTGATTTTCATCATTAATATCTGCAATTGTTAGGCTTATTCCGTCGATTGCAATAGATCCTTTATGTACTAATAGATGAACTTTGTTTGAAGGAAATAAAATATCGAGTCTGTGGTCATCACCTTCTTTGCTGTAATTAATGACCTGTGATATTACATCGACATGACCAGTGACGAAGTGCCCGCCGAATCTTTGGCCAGCAGCGATAGCTCTTTCAAGGTTTACAATTTTACCGACACTTAAACTATTCATTGCTGTCACATCTAATGTTTCATTTAGTAAATTAAAGGATGCNCTTTTCGAGCTCATGTTTGAGACCGTGAGGCAACAACCATTGATGGCAATGCTTTCACCCATTGAAATTTCATCAATGAAAGGAATGTCCACCTCGAGAGTGGCCCCTGTATCGTTACGGTCAAAACTTGAAATTACTCCTGTGGATTCAACTAGTCCTGTAAACATTAGCTTTTAATTTATACTACTTACTTGGAGAAGGCTCGCATTTTTTTCCGATACCCATAATCGTTTCAAAATAAGGTGGGCGATTTTCTTTGTCGACTATTGTCGTGTTAATGGATCTAAAGCCAGCAATTTCAAGAAATTCTATTAGTTCGATTTCCTTGAAACCCAGCCATTGGTCAGCATATAATGTTCGAGCTTCTTCCTGATCATGCTTTAAAAGATCAAGTATTATAATCATACCTGAATTTGAAAGTATTCTGAAAGCTTCAGTTACCGCTTTTTTGGGATCATTAACATGGTGTAGCGTTTGGCTGAAGATCACTAGATCAACATGATTATCTTCGATTGGGGGAGATTGGATGTCACCTAGTCGATATTCAATATTAAGGTAACCATTTTTTTTGATTATTTTTGATCCGAAATCGACCATTTTTTCAGAATGATCCACGGCTATGACTTTGGTTGCTGTTTGGGCAATGAGTTGTGAGAGAGTCCCTTCTCCAGCACCTAAATCAGCAACGATTCCTGGTTTAATGATTTGAAAAAGCATTTCAGCAACACTTTTCCAACTTCTTCCAGGAACATATTTTTTTCCGAAGCTTCCAGCCAATTCGTCAAAATAGGTCCTAGCTTTGTTTGAGCGTTTCTCAATTTCATGTTCAAGGGCTTTATTGTCTAAATCACATTCAGGAATTTCTTGGGCTGCAGATTCCAGTACAGATAATAAACTTTCAGTAAGTTGTGTGTCAGCCCCTGATGGTGGAATCAGCTGATAATAAACATGCTTTCCTGATCTTTCATCAATAATTAAGCCCGAGGATTTTAGTTTCGATAATTGTGAGGATATTCTTGATTGCCCCATTCCTAGAACGCTTTGAATCTCGGCTACCGTTAGCTTTTCACTGCGCAGGATCATAAGAATTCTTACACGAGTAGGGTCCGAAAGTAATTTTAATGATTTCAGTATTGACTGCATAGCGATTTTGACTGACATATCAACATATCACAATATTAAGATATATGCCAAATACACATATTTTTTCTTCTGAATCAGTAACTGAAGGTCACCCTGATAAAGTTTGTGACACTATATCAGACGCCGTCTTAGATGCCTGTTTTGAGCAGGACGTAACTTCTAGGGTAGCCTGTGAAACAATGGTCAAGGACAATGCTGTCATTTTGGGAGGAGAGATCACAACTTCTGCCGATTTCGATTACAGCGCTGTTGTTAAAAAAACCTTGAGCGAAATGAATTACGATTCCTCGTATTCAGATGGTACCGAATATTCTTATTCTTGTAAGTTTGATGCTCAGAATTTTTTCTTCATGAACCTTTTGGGGCAGCAATCACCTGATATTGCTCAAGGTGTAGATGCATCTAGTGCTCTAGATAAGGAAACCGACGAACAAGGTGCGGGTGATCAGGGCATAATGTTTGGCTATGCGTGCAATGATACTCCAGAACTGATGCCGGCTGCTGTTGCATATTCTCATAAACTTGGAGAGGCTATGACTAAGCTTCGTAAGGACCGGACTCATACATGGTTGAGGCCTGATTCAAAGACTCAAGTTTCTGTGGAATACATTGATGGTAAACCAAGTCGAATCACAGCTGTGGTCGTTTCAACAATGCACGCAAAAGAAATAACTACTGCAGAAATTCGAGAAGCTTTAAAAGGTGATCTTATCGAAAAAGTTTTACCTCAGGATCTTTTGACTGAGGACACTAAATATCATATCAACCCTACTGGACTATTTGTTGTTGGAGGACCAGAAGGAGATTGTGGACTGACGGGTAGAAAAATAATTGTAGACACTTACGGAGGAATGGGACGTCATGGGGGCGGAGCCTTTTCAGGAAAGGATCCTTCAAAGGTTGACCGTTCGGCGGCATATATGTGTAGATGGGTAGCAAAAAATATTGTTGCTGCTGGTTTTGCTGAAAAGTGTGAATTGCAGACTGCTTATGCTATTGGTTTCCCTGACCCAGTCTCATTAACTGTTGATACATTTGGTACAAATACTGTCGACGAGGAAAAAATTAATAAGGCAGTCTCAGAAGTCTTTTCATTTAAACCTGCAGATATAATTTCCCAGCTCAATTTACTCCGACCAATATATAAATGTACGACCAATTATGGCCATTTTGGTAGAGAAAATGATTTGGATTCATTGACTTGGGAACAAACCAACCGAATTGAAGATCTAAATTCAGCAGTAGGATCGTAGAAATTTTTTAATAATATGACAGATAAACAAGATTACAGAGTAGCTGATATTGATTTAGCAGAGTGGGGCCGCCGAGAAATATCTATCGCTGAGCACGAGATGCCAGGTCTGATGGCAACTAGAGGCAAATATTCAGACGAAAAACCACTTAAGGGAGTCAGAATAATGGGCTCACTGCACATGACAATACAGACTGCAGTCCTAATTGAGACATTAGTAGATCTTGGGGCTGATGTTCGGTGGTGTTCATGTAACATTTTTTCAACACAAGACCATGCTGCTGCTGCGATTGCTGTCACCGGTGTGCCAGTTTTTGCGTGGAAAGGCGAAACTCTCGAAGAGTACTGGCAGTGTACCTTGGATGCTTTGACTTGGCCAGATGGATCAGGTCCTGAGCTTATTGTTGACGATGGGGGAGACGCAACTCTACTTATTCACAAAGGGGCTGAACTTGAAGAAGGTGATGATTGGATAAGTTCTGATAGTGACTCTCAAGAAGAGCAAGTGATTAAGGATCTTTTAAAGAGTGTTAATAATGATAACCCTCAAAAGTGGACTAATTACTTCAAGGATTGGAGAGGGGTCTCTGAGGAAACAACTACTGGAGTCCATAGACTTTATCAGATGTCTGAACAGGAGAAACTAAGAGTACCAGCAATAAATGTAAATGATTCTGTTACAAAGTCTAAATTTGATAATTTATATGGTTGCAGGGAGTCATTAGTGGATTGAATTAAAAGAGCTACTGATGTGATGATTTCAGGAAAAGTGTCTGTTGTTTGTGGCTATGGTGACGTTGGTAAAGGTTGCGCTCAAGCGCTTAAAGGACAAGGCGCTCAGGTGGTGGTTACAGAAATTGACCCCATTTGCGCTCTTCAAGCATCAATGGAAGGTTTTAGGGTACTAACACTCGAAGATACATTAGGTTGGGCAGACATATATGTTACAACAACAGGGAATAAAGACATTATTCGCCTAGAGCATCTTACAGCAATGAAGGATCAAGCCATTGTTTGCAATATTGGTCATTTTGATAACGAAATACAAGTCGATGCGCTTAATGATGCAAGTGATGTTACAAGGCAAAATGTTAAGCCTCAAGTTGACCAATATACAATGTCTGATGGTAGGCAGTTATACATGCTAGCAGAGGGAAGACTGGTAAATCTTGGGTGTGCCACCGGTCATCCAAGTTTTGTTATGTCCAATAGTTTTACCAACCAAACTTTGGCTCAGATAGATCTTTGGGAGAACCGTGATAGCTATGTTCCAGGTGTATATGTCTTGCCGAAGAAGTTAGATGAGGAGGTGGCAGCTTTGCATCTAGAGAAGATTGGGGCAAAACTAACTAAACTTACTGACGAACAGGCCGATTATATTGGCGTTCCATCTGCTGGGCCTTATAAACCAGAGCATTATAGGTACTAGGACTTTTCTAAGTCCCAAGGCCTACGCATTTCTTTAGTAAGCATTGAAGTCGCATTTTTGTTGTTAGTGATCTTCTCACTAACTGGATTCCAATCTAGTCCTTGATCTAATCTCATTGATATATTACCGAGGTGGCAAAGAGTTGCGCAGCGATGACCTATTTCAGCTGGAAAATAAGGTTCATTACGTGATTTGACGCAATCTAGAAAATTACGATGCTCTCCTTCTCTGCATGTAAAAAGATGAATGCCATTTTTAGGAATAGGATCTTTTACAATATTCTTATTGCTTGCCTCAAGGCCTGAGTCCCAGCTTTTACTTCCACACCATCCCTCAGAGCCAAAGAAATGAATACTGGTGCCGCCACTTTTCACATTGAGTTTAACTCCATTTGAATAGGTATAGTTGATTTCATAATCGATAAAAGTATTAAACATACTTCCTTCATTTACTGTACCCTTACCATGAACTCTTACTGGGCCAGTCCTTTCAGTATCATTAGCCCATTGAGCGGTATCTAATTGATGCATGCCCCAGTCTGAAAACTTTCCTCCAGAATAATCCCATACGTGTCTCCAATGTTGCTGTTTTGTTCGGCTTTTCGTGTAGGGAGCGAAGGGTGCAGGCCCCAACCACATATTATAATCCAGATCATCTGGGGCAGGGGTTGGATTTTCGTTTGGAAATCTTTGTCCCGCAGGCAGTGTGACTTTAATTTTTTCTAATTTTCCAATTCTTCCGTTACGTACCGCTTCAGCAAGACGGTGATAAATGAAAAGACTACGATCTTCGGTGGATGTCTGAAAAACTTTACCTGTTTTCTTAACCAGATCGGATATATATCTTCCCTCAGCAACAGTTAGAGTTGGTTTCTCGCAGATTACATCTTTTCCCCGGCGAATGGCCATTGCTGACATAAGTGAATGCCAGTGATCTGGGGTCGAGATCATTACTGCATCAATGTCATCTCTATCTAGTATTTCTCTGAAGTCAGAGTGAATTGAGCAGCCTTTGGATTCATAATGATTATTCACCATGGACTGAGCCTTTAACATTCTACTTTTAAAAACATCACAAACTGCAACAATTTGTGCATCTTTTTGTCGCAAAAACATGTTTAGGTTTCTATGAATGCCATGATTGCCTGTCCCAATCATTCCAATAGTTATTTTATTGCTAGGGGCATTCTTTCCATAAATTTCATTTTTTGAAATATAGAAAGGGCTAATTGAGGCTAATGTTGATATTAAGAAATTTCGACGGTTCATATTTTGGAAGTTTACAAATTTAGATCATCTTTTTTTATTATGCCTCTTTCTTTTCACCAAAGACGAGTGAAATGACAGTCATTATAATAAAAAATGTTAGTGGAATGATAGGTGAAACCCATTGGCCATTACTTTGAAAGAGTATCATGTTGAATGATAAATAAATTATTATTAGAAGGCCAATTCGAGACAATGCTTTTGATGGTTTGGTATTAATAATTAATATTCCAAGAATGATAATGATTATCCAAATAATAAATTCATTGGTTTGTGAGAGTTCATTGATAAATAGTCCAGATTGAATTGTGCTTATTGCCAAAGCCATGAACTCTGCATTAGAAATGAATTCGTTATCCCTAAATGCTATGTTCCTTTTATTATTATTGTTTCCTATAAAGATAATTTTATTACTTAAGGCTGATTTACTTTTTTTGCCTAATTCATTTGAAGGTGTTGTAAGTAGATTAATTTTTTCTTTTGGAAGTTCTTTTTGTAGAGCTGGATAAATTTCAACATGACCACCGGCATCTATTGGGATCTTTTTATTTTCGGTCAAAATGATATTTTCTCCTAAATTGACTATGACTTGGTCTGGGCTTGTGTTTGTTTCAAGCATTATTGCCTTTAGTACGAATGAGGGTACAATTTCATCTCCAACTTTTGCTATCAAAGGAAATTTATATTGATTCCTCTCAGGTTTTTTTTGAGTCAGCTCAATGTTTGTGAATGCTATTGGTATCCCCATTGCAGCAAACCTTTGATTAGGCAGAGAACTAGTTTTAGTAAATTCAGGGATCGAATTTGTGTTACCATTAATGTTTTTGAGAACATCAAAAAATTTCTTTCCCTTATCTTTTGTTGAATCAACTGATTGATCCATTTGGCAAACGGCACTAAAAAGCAGGCTTCCTTTATTAAAGTTTAAACATGTGGTTCTAAGGGTTTCAACTAATCCATCAGGACTATTAGAGAAGCTTAGTGAAGGTTCTATAGCGATAAGACTTGGGTTGTACTGTTTCAGGTTATTGAGTATTACGGCAAAGTCTAAAGGGCTTGGAGGCCAATCTTGTAAAACAGAATCTTCAGAATTGTCCAATGCTAACAGAGTAATTGATGAGGTTTCTTTTTTTTGCTTTTTAGTATCAATCAGCCAATTGACGTATTGCCTCTCGAATTCGAGAAAGGAATTCTTTTGTTTTTCTCTGTTAACTAAAAATATAGCCAATACAGATAGTACAATGAAAATAATCGTTCTCTTTCGATCGTTCACTAGCAACGGTAACTCAATTGTTTAATTCAACCAGAAGTTGAAGTTCGGTTTGTCCCTTCTCAAGAAATATATCATTACTTTTTCCAGACCACCTGTAAGCACGAGCGTTGGAAAGATCCCTTACGTAGTAAATCAGTTTATTAGAAAATTGTATGGATTCGTGCTCAATAGAGATTTTAATAACTTTTGGCTTTGAGGGATTTTGATTTTGGAAATGTAGTAAATATTTATCACTCTTTAAATTTTTTACACTCACTTTAATTTCTGGGTCGTCCGTTTTACAAGTTAAGGTATTGAGTTCGGTAGATTGTATAGGTTTAGAAATTTTTGATTTTTTTTTATTTGAGTTTTTTAACCCAAAATTAAATATTGGTTTTTTGAAGTCAGAAAATCCTGCGCTGAGCATTTTCTGGTAAAGATCATCAGATAAATTTTCTTCTGTTATAAAGCTTATAAAAGAAAAATCTTTCTTTAGTGTTCCGATTATATGATCCCAAAAAGAAAGAGGGAAACAGGTGATTTCGGGAATACTAAAAATTTCTATTCCCTGCACTATCCAGTATCTGAAAACCTGTTCCCATTTTTCACGTCGTAATTCCCATCCTTCACTCACAAGATCATTGACTCCTTCATTATTAAAATTATCGGGATCGCTAATAAAAAATGGATGCTGAGGTGAGCACTTCATCGGTATTCTCATTCCGAGAGTTATTCTTTTTTTCGAAATCTTGTTTGTGAGCTGTCCAAAAGTCATCGTATCAGTGAATTCTGGGTTTATGGAATAATGCCCTTTTCCACTTTCGCCAATTAAGCCCTCTTGATCAAAAGGAAAGATGCTAGGTAATAAAAAAACATCATTACTTTTTACGGTTGGTAGTTTTTCAACGCCAGATAGATTATCATTATTCAATTGATACCAGTTGGCTGCCATCAAGTCATGTCTCTCTACTTTTAATATTCTGATGTCTTTAGGGGCATTGTTCTTTTGCGATGGAGATTTTTGACCTGACCAAATTTCAATATTCCATTCGTAAGTTCCTGTTGAAGGTGGAGTCCAACTTCCTTTCCATTTATTTGAATCTAACTTTTCTAGTGGTTCTTCATTCCAATTGCTCTGTCCTGTTATTCGCCAACGAATGAGCCCACTGATCTTATCGTTATTATTATGTCCAAATGGGTGAACAATAATTGAAAAAGGCTGGCCAGATAGTCGAACTTTGGATTGAGGGTTTGAGATCTCGTGAGTATCAAAAATTGAAAATTCTGATTCCCTTTCACTAATCGCTAAAACAGGAAATGGATCGATTGACTCGTTGTGTCGATTCTTTGTGTCTATGCCTTGAAGCATCGAAATTTACAAATTATAAGGATATGGCTTCTTCACTTAGGTAAGGAGTTAGTCTGGGGAGAATATCTGAATTTTCTAAAATATCTCTAATGTTTTCTAATGCTCTTGGAATAAATTTTAGGAATTCCGTCTTGCCTAGCTCATTGCCTAATTTCGAGTATGCTCCTAAGGCTTGCATTAACCTTTGGCAACTGCAGGCTTCAAATATAGGTCCCCATTCATTTTGGTCACGATCCTTAAAAGCATAATTGATAATTTCCTCTCGCTGAGTTTTCGTAAAAGTTACATATGGATCATACACAAGCGAAGCGATATCATATTCTCTTAGTCCTAATCGTAAACCTTGGTAATCAATAAAGTAAGGCTTCTTTTTATGAATAATTACATTTTGTGATTGTAGATCCCTGTGAATTAGAAATCGTTCAGAGCTAGTTAAATTTTCTATTAGTTCATTAAATTCGGATTCCTGTCTCAGTGAATCCTGATAGGAGGGTGCTCTTCTCGAATAGTAAGAAAGAAAGTGATTAAAGAAATAATCTTGTTCCCATTTATATAAATCTTTATCGAAGCTTGGCTCGAGTTGGGATATCTCATCTGGACTCAATTTTTTTTCATTGTTACCATGAAGTTTAGATATCTCATCAATGACTGACCTGTAAAGTTTACCACGCTCATTCCATTCACTGTTACGTCGATCCCAAAGGTGATCAGAACCTAGATCCTCAAGCCAAATCATCATATTCTCTTTATCATGATAAATGATATCCGGGGAAAGTATCCCATTCTTCTTTAAAATTTTTGTGGCTGAATCAAATTTAAAGTTGTCTGGCCTCTCCGAGGTATATTTCATCAATACCATGGAGCTTCCGTCAACTAGGTTAATTCTGAAATAATCACGATCGGACCCCCCATTATTTATGGGAGTAGATTTGCAGTCATCCAGGTTCAGTTTTGGAAGAACCTTGGAGGTATATTTGATGATTTCTTCCGAGTTCATTTGATGACTAATTTACACTATACACTTAAATGTCCTCATTTTCGAGTTTACCTTTGGCTGTTTGTTTATGTCTAACAATACACCTCTCTAGTGTGCTACCTTCGGTGATTGTTGCGCCAGGCCATATAACACTATTAATTATCGTTGTATTTGCCTCTATAATAGAGTTTTCGCCAATAAAAGAGCTCTTATCTATGACGCAGCTTTCATGAATATTACTGCTTTTTGCGCTCCTATCAATCAAGGGCTCATTTGATTGATTGCTATAATTGGGAAAAGTGGACGTTGGTATTTTTTTATGTGCATCAAGGTATGAATCCCTTGTGCCAAGATCCCACCATTCACCTTCATCTATTACCACTCCTCCTAATAGTTGCTCTTTAATTAAGTCTAAAAAAACTGGAATGACGGAGTGTTTTTTTTCCTGTTTCAAATAGGTTAGGAAGTTTGCTGAACAAGCGTATACACCAGTGAACTGATGAGTTCCTTTATTGTCTGAATTCAAGATATTCCTGATGTCAGTAATCTTGTTATTATTTTCATTTATAGCGATGTGCTTCGCTTCTCCATTTGATCTAAGTACTAAAGTTACTGGAAATTTGTTATTACGATGTTCATTAATAAGTGTTTTTAATGGAAGATCCGTCAGTATGTCTCCATTATAAATAATAAAAGGGTCGGAGTGTAAAAGTTTTGATACATTTTTAATACCTCCCCCCGTATCTAATAAATCTGGTTCATGTACAAAAGAAATTGGCTTTTGTCGGTAGTAGCCACTTTCATAATATTGTGTGTAAACTTTTGCGTTGTGGTGTGTGTTGACTATAAATTCCTCTATTCCCGATTGAATCAGGTGGTCGAATGAGTACTCAATAAGAGGTTTTCCAAAAACCGGAATCATTGGCTTTGGAATTTTTTCTGTGAGTTTTTTTAGCCGGCTTCCGAGTCCAGCTCCTAGGACAAATGCCTTCTGCACGATACTTAATCTTACCCCTACTAAGAAATTGTCTATTATTATAATAGCTTACTGATTAATTTAACTAATTTGATTTTACATATTTTACATAAAACGGGATATTAATTGTATTTCATGAAACAATTTATGATTCTCATTGGGCTTATAATCTTTAGCTCATTAAAAGTCAGCTTGTCAGGGCAAGGACTTTTTGATTTTGGAAGTGAAGCAACTTCACAATTTAATCGAGGAAAATTAGAGCAGGACGCAGGAAAATTTAAGGAGGCCATTAAATGGTATAAAAAGGCTATTGAGACTGAGCCGAAGCATTATGAATCCTACAACAATATAGGATTCATATATGGTAGTAATGGTTATCATGACAAGGCTATTGAATGGTATAAAAAATCGATAATAGCTAACCCTAAATTTATTAATGGGCTTTCAAATTTAGGTGCTAGTTATATTGAGCTAGGAAAAGAAAAATTGGCTGTTGATGTATTAAAAAAAGCTAGAGAACTCGACCCTAAATCACAACTAGTAGCTAATAATTATATAACTGCCTTGCAGCGCTTAGGAAAGGTATCAGAAAGCAGGGAGGTTCTCAAGGAGTTGCAAGATCAACGACACCAAAGTTCGATCCCAGCCGCTCAAAAAGCCCAGCAATTAAGAATTGACGGGAAAAATGATTTGGCTGAAAAAGTTTACCGGGAAGCAATTTTTAAGGATCCCTCGGATGTATCATCATATATCAATTTAGGGTCACTGCTTATTGAGAAAGGTGATTTAGATGAGGCAGAAAAGGTTCTTAAAAAAGCAATCAGCACTAAAAAATCTGGATCTGTTGTTCATATGAATCTTGGTTATTTGTATCTACAAAAGAAAAAATACAGTGAGTCTCAGATTGCATCTGAAGTTGCCGTAAAATTAAACCCAGAGTCATCAACNGCATGGCTAAATCTTGGTCTTTCTTTAGTTTATCAAAATAAGATTGATGAGGCTCGATCAGCTTGGAAGCGAGCACTCAGTTTAGATTCTGGAAATGAACAAATNATAAAAAATCTAAAAGCGATTGAAAGTAACTAGATAAATTGTTTTTTAGTATCCTGCTTGACCATTCACTAATTAAGATGAACTGTTTCTCAGTATATTTCATCAATGTCTTATCTCAACGATCCGTCTTCTAATAGTGAAATGCGATTACAGGCTGTCCGTGGCTATTACGAGCTAGAGATGTACGATGATGCTTGGGATGAGCTTAAAGAAATAGAAAAAAGTTATCCGCTCACCCCTATAATCCTACAGATGAAGATATTACTGCTTCTCAAAGAAAAAAGTTGGGACGTAGCTCTTGGATTAACTCAAAAATTACAACTNATGGAGCCAGAAAATGGTGCTGGATTTATTCAAGGTGCTTACTGTCTTCATGAGATGAAAAGAACTGATGAGGCGCTCGAATTACTTGATGAGGCTCCAGAATCAGTCAGATCTGATGCTATTTATTTTTATAATATGGGATGCTATCAAGCTGTCATCGGTGATGTGGATACCGCATTTGATTGTCTTAGGAAATCATTTGATATGGATGAGAGTTTAATCGATGTGGCTCGTCGGGATCCAGATCTTGCAGTTCTAAAAGATTCTATAGACTCACAATAAATTTTCCTTGAATGAATATTCAGTATCTTCGAGAAAGACTGAGTGAAATTTTTGAGATTAACTTTAAAGAGAGAGAAGAATTAGGNGCTTCNGTTTCNGTTTGGTTTCANGGAGAAGAAGTGGTTTCGTTGGCAAGAGGATTTTGCGAGAAAGACAAAAGTCGTTNGTGGAATGAGAATACTTTAATTCCAGTTTGGTCTGCTACAAAAGGCTTGGCTGTCACATGCGTTTTAAAGTTGCTTGATACACATAACATTTCAACTCGATCAAATGTTACAGATCTTTGGCCTGAATTTGGTCAATCGAATAAAGAGAAAATAACATTTGAACAATTACTTTCTCATCAAGCAGCAATTCCCGCGATTGATGAGAACTCATCAATTTTTGAGTATAATGATGTGATTAGATCCATTGAGAAGCAAAAGCCACTTTGGGTAGTTGGTTCTGGACACGGATATCATCCCAGAATTTTTGGGTTTTTATTAGATGAAATAGTCCGCCGGCTTGAAGGCGTATCTCTTGGAGAATATTTCAATAAAACATTTGCCGTGCCAATGAATTTAGATTTCTGGATTGGTCTTCCAGAAGAATTACATTCAAGAGTCGCTACCTTATATCCAGGAAAAATGTCTGATCCGGATGGTGAGCGAGAATTTTATAGATCATTTGCAGACCCTAATTCTTTGACTCGTAAAGCTTTTGGTTCCCCTAAAGGTTTACCAGCTGTCTCTGGAATGAATTTGCCTAATGCTTTGTCCGCAGGTTGGCCTGCTTTGGGGGGAGTTGGTACAGCTAGTTCACTAGCTAAATTTTATGCGATGTTATCCAATAGGGGTAAATGGAAGGAGAAGGAATTTATTTCAGATTTAGTCCTACAACAAATGAGTGAATCAGTCGTCAAAGGACAGGATCAGGTGCTATGCCTTCATAACTGTTTTTCGAATGGTTTCATGTTAGAGCATTTTGATACGAAAAGACGTTCACTCTATGGCGGTTCAAGTACAGCTTTTGGCCATCCAGGTGCTGGTGGATCTCATGCATTTGCCGACCCGAAAAATGGTATTGCCTTCGCTTACACAATGAATCAAATGAATTATGGTGTTCTTCCTGGGCCTAAATCTTTGGATATGGTTGATGCGATTTACCGATTTAATGATTCTTAATTTGTTGAATCCACACGGTAAATGGGCCTTGATCATTCGCTTTGTCGTGGAGATATGTTTTAGGTCTATAGAAAAAGGCAAATGGAATAAATACAACAGCTGTTATCAGCATGAGTTTAGTAAAAAACCAAAAATAGTCTGCCCCCTGGAGAGTGTCACCACCTCCAGTTTTCATGCTATATGAAAGTGGAGATTGATCCTCTGATGTAGTGGTATTAATAAGTCCTCGTTTCTTTTTTTGTTCATACAACCATGTGCCATCAAGGTCTTCTATATCTTTTTTAACATTGATTTCAATTTTATGATCCCACTTGGTATTAAAAGTTTTATCATGGCCCTTACTTTTTATTCTAGCCTCGGTAGAGCTCGTGAGTTCATAATTAATAGGGTTTCCCCATGGATCTAATGGTTGATTTCCCCAAATTTTTGGAAGTTTCTCATTATCTTTGTAATAGGTTTCAATTT
>PAHQ01000038.1 GCA_002705125.1 Verrucomicrobiales bacterium
CATTGTGAATGATTCTCGACTGCTGCCACCCGTAGGTGTCTGGACCGTGTCTCAGTTCCAGTGTGACTGATCATCCTCTCAGACCAGTTACCCGTCGTTGCCTTGGTGAGCCATTACCTCACCAACTAGCTGATAGGCCGCGAGCCCATCCAGAAGTGGGAGGCCCGAAGGTCCCCCCCTTTAATCATCAAGAGATGCCTCTTGAAATCACATACGGTATTAGACCACCTTTCGGTGGCTTATCCCCTGCTTCTGGGCAGGTTGCTCACGTGTTACTCACCCGTTCGCCACTAGACTTAGCAAAGCAAGCTTTGCTAAGGATCTCGTTCGACTTGCATGTCTTATCCACGCCGCCAGCGTTCGTTCTGAGCCAGAATCAAACTCTCCGAAAAGAAAGTATGTAGTCTAGTTGGAAAACCAACATCGACAAATATTCTGACGGGAATCGGGGTGCCTACTTTAAAACACCCCGTTTACCGCGCACCACATCGCTTTAAACGAGCGGTACGCAACGTACAAATTAGCTTTTTCAATTTTCTTTCAATCTNACTCAAGTCCGAGGACTAAAGTTTGATTGAATCTGTTTTCTCAAAGATCAACAACTTCCCTTTGAACAATAAAGACTGATGAATCAGTTGATAACATCTGCCCTTGAGGTTTTCAGGGATCCCTAACTTCTTCCGGTCAGGGGGGCGGGAATTATAGTCGACACCCAATGATGGTCAAACTATTTTATGCCGAATTTCACTATTTTTGACGTTTTTTTTACCTGTAGCAGCAAATTTCNACATATTTGTCTCTGTAATGCATTAATCCTCAATAACGTCTGGCCAATCAGTATGGAAAAATTCACCCCTTGGTTTGTCTACTCTTTCGTAAGTGTGAGCACCAAAAAAGTCTCTTTGCGCCTGCAAAAGGTTAGCAGGAAGTCTTTCTGAACGGTAACTATCATAATAACCCAAGGAAGCACTAAATGCTGGGACAGGAAGCCCCAAATTTAAAGCCAAGTTTACAATTTCACGCCAACTAGACTGACTTTGCTTTAATATGTCATTAAAATAACTATCCAGCATTAGGTTCTCCAATTCTGGATTGCGATCATAAGCTTCAGTAATACGATTAAGAAATTTAGCCCTGATAATGCACCCGCCCCTCCAAATCTTTGCAATTTCTCCAAGATTCAGGTTCCAAGAATGATTTTCGCCTACTTTCTTCATTAGATCCAATCCCTGAGCATATGAAATAATTTTTGATGCATGCAAAGCATCCTTAACTTTGCTTATCAACTCATCCTTTGGCAACATGTGCTCATNGAACAAATTCTGATTTGGACCACTTAGTTGCGAGGAAGCACTTACCCTCTGATCCTTCATCGAAGAAAGTATCCTAGCTTCAACAGCAGCATTGATAGTTGAAATAACCACTCCATTTTCTGCCGCACTCATAACTGTCCACCTTCCTGTACCTTTTTGACCAGCCCTATCAAGAATCATATCAACTACGGCTTCGTTATTTTGATGATCTTTTTCTTTAAAGATTTTACTAGTTATCTGAATCAGATAACTTTCCAAATCTCCATCATTCCATTCGGAAAAAACNTCTGCGAGTTCATCAGGCGTGAATCCTGCTGCTTTAAATATATTATATGCCTCACAAATTAACTGCATGTCTCCGTATTCAATTCCATTGTGAACCATTTTTACATAATGACCTGCTCCTCCTGGGCCAAGTAAAGTCACACANGGCTCACCATCAACTTTTGCTGCAATAGATTCAAAAACTGGCCTTATTATCTCCCAACTTTCAGATGGTCCTCCAGGCATTATAGCTGGTCCTTTTAGCGCACCTTCTTCTCCTCCAGAAACCCCCGTCCCAATGAATAACAGCCCTTTATCTAAAAGATCTTTGGAGCGACGTTCGCTATGGATATAGTAAGAATTACCACCATCAATAATTAAATCTCCTTCCTCTAGTAGTGGTATGAGCTGTTCTATGACTTTGTCTACAGCGTCTCTGTGATTAATGTCGTTAGCAGCCGTAGACTTGACTAAAAGCATAATTTTTCTAGGCCTTGAAAGACTTGATACAAACTCTTGAAGGTCTTCAAATCCTTCAATATTTGTATCCTTAGCAGGACCATCCAGAAATTCCTTCATTGTTTCGACAGTCCGATTATAAACTGATGCTTTAAAACCCCTGCTAGCNACATTAAGGACTAAATTCTGTCCCATTACTGCTAAACCAATTAAACCAAAGTCATTTTTACTCATTTTTTTCCCTTGCTCGTGTTACTAAAGTTGCGAGTAATGTAATACTCGTCTCAATTCAAAATGCGAACAAGCAATAGCGCAACTAACAATGCAAAATCTTGATCTAATTTTATCAAATAAAGCCTTAGAGAATACCGATCCTGAGTGGAGCCCTCAATATGGAGCGGTTCTGATCTTCTGGGGTGTTGTCAGAAAAATTGAGAAAGGTGAAGAAATTAGAGGTATTNAGTATAGTGCCTATGAAGAATTAGCTTACGGCCTTATTAAAAACTTGTCATTGGAAGCCATAGAAAATTATGGAAATCATAATGCTAAAATTACTCATCGATTAGGCTTCGTTGCAGCATCTGAGCCTTCAGTAGTCCTTAGAATATCAAGNCCACACAGTAAAAGCGCCTATCAATTGTCAGAGTGGTATTTAAATAAAATAAAAAACACTCTCCCAATCTGGAAAAAAATTGTCTAATTTATAATACAGTAAATGAATTTACCTAATCGGATTACAACGGGAAGACTATTTCTAACAGGTTTATTTGTTGCTGTAATGTCAATTCCTGATAAGAGCTTACAGGCTGTTAATTTGCTAGATCACCGNATTACAATTGCAACAATACTTTTTCTCATGGCGTCCATCACTGACTTTTTAGATGGTTACATTGCAAGAAAATTGAACTTAGTTACTGATTTTGGAGCATTAATGGATCCACTAGTTGATAAAATTCTNACTAGTTCGGTATTTATAATTCTTTCAAAAGAAAACGTATTTCCGGCATGGATAACAATTACCATTATAGGAAGAGAATTTTTAGTAACTGGACTCAGATTACTTGCATCAAATCAAGGAACCGTTCTATCTGCCGACTCTTTAGGGAAATGGAAAACTACTTCTCAAATCATAGCAGCCACATATTTCTTAATTGTTCTAGGAGCTAAAGAAANAACCCTCCAAAAACTTGAATTCATCAATCATCCTTTTATTGGCAATGCTCTCATTTTCATATGCATTACAATAACAATAGTGTCAGGTACTTCCTATCTAGTTAAAAACAGCAATCTGTTGAAGTCCGGTTAATAATTAACCTAACCTCCGAATAACCCCCTAGAGGGAACATTTATTATATCATTAGGCTCTAGTTTGACATTAGCCTTACTTGTTGTTCTTGATAAATCGTGAAGGGTAGCTTTGCCCTTCCTCGTCAACTTTACTTTCTTGGGATTAGCAAAATCAGAAAAACCTCCACACTGCGCTATTGCTTCGAGAAGGGTAAGACCCGGAGTATAACTTACTCCACGACGNGTGTTAACTTCTCCCAAAACACTAACATAGCGCTGTATTGAACCCGCCTCTCCAAGTGTGATTACAACGTTCGGCTTAGTGAATATTTGAGCATCAATGTATGCTTTTTCAACACTCCTCATTAGTTGTGAAGGCTTTAACCCTTCCGCTTTCATTTCTTCTAAATAGAGAAGCTTAATTGTTCCTCCATCACTAATCGTATATGTCTGACTGATCGAAGTTTGATCATCTCCAGGAACACCNGTTAGNCTTAACCCAAAAGACTGGCCTTTTTGAAGAATGGGTTCTGCTGCTAAAACTGGCCAAGTAATAATTAATGAAAAAAGAAAATATGTAAGTANTTTTTTTATACTATTAGGTAGATTAATCATTTTCATTATATGGTAAGTTAACTCAAAACTTATCTTCAGCAGTTAAATTATCTTTATCATTTGAAGCAAGCTTGTCTCCAGATTTGAATAAATCATCAGAATTAGAATTCATATTTGGATCTAAATTCCTAGGAGCATAATAAGTGTAGTAGCTCGTATAGTATTGATACTGATTATCTGACCTTACATCAACATTGTTTAGAACTACACCCAAAGCTGTCCCTCCAACGTTTTGTATTGCCTGTTTGACCCTCACTAGCATTCCTCTTGGTAGCTTTCTATGTTGAATAACAATGATCGTTAAATCAACCTCAGATGAAAGCACTGACGCATCACTAACTCCAAGTATAGGTGGAGAATCAATAAAAACTAAATCAAAACGGCTCTTAACATCAGCTATAAGCTCAGACATTCTTCTCGAATTCAAGATACCAGCAGCATCGGCTGGGAGAATTCCAGAAGGCATGAAATAAAGATTCTCGTAGGCTGTCTGTAATATCACATCCTCTAATTGAAGATCAGTTGTTAAGTAATTAGTCAATCCAACTGAATTGTTGATATTAAAAAATGTGTGTAGTTGTGGCCTTCTTAAATCACCATCAATCATTAGTGTATTGTATCCACCTTGGGCACACACATAGGCTAAATTAACAAGAGTGGTTGATTTACCTTCTCCCGCTCCTCCACTGACCAACGTAATAGAATTTGCATCAGCATTTTTTCTATTAAACTCAATATTAGTTCTTAATATTCGATAAGCCTCAGCATCNGGACTTAAGCCGCTCTGCTTGTGTATTACTCCAACATCCTTAGGTATCACAGCTAATACTGGGAGATCCAAATAATACTCCACTTCGTCGAGACTTTTTACAGAGGTATCCAAATATTCAAGAAAAAATGCCATTCCTATTCCGAAGATAAGGCCAACAGCAGCACCTAGAACTAAATGTANTTTAATGTTNGGTCGTGCTGGCTTATCAACGTCTGATGGTTCAGCTTGTTCATGAATAACTAGTGGAGTCCTTTGACCCTCTTTATCAATTGTTTCCTTTGCTAATTGAGANTGCATCCCATTAAGCATCTCTTTTGATAATTCATATTCCTTCTTTGCCTCAATATATCGGACATTTTGTTTACGTTCCTGCAGAGACATTTTCTCGGTTCTTTCCTTACTTTCTCTGGAATTTTCGAATTGCTGCTCAGCCATTGTAAGCTGAGTGCTTAGGGCTTTTTTATGAGTTTCAACAGCACCTAATAACTGTTTCATCCTCAAATTTAATTGAGANTCNATATTAAGAATCTTTGGGTGCTTNANNCCTACNCCGCTATCTACNAGTGCTGCTCGNTTCAACTCAAGTGACTGATATTCAGTCCATCCACTTGTCAGNGTTTCATTTTTNACGCCTAGATCGACTGCAGATTTAATAAGCTCTTCTCCCTCAAGCTTTGTCAAAGAGCTGATGGTAGACCTAAGATTTTGAATTGCTTCCTCAGCTGCAAACTCTCTTTGTTTTGCAGCCAAGACTAATGATGCGGTTCCTGTATTAGGTTGGCTACCTCTAAGCCAAACCGGTTCGCCTAGACTTAAATCNACTATGTTTAGCTCCTCCATAAGCTCAATCATGTTATTACGAGCCGCCTCNAATCTACCCTCTTGCTTTTTTATTTGGGTATCTAATAAAGTAAGAGCTTTTGTTGCTCTATTCTTTTCTTCTTCCTGCCTTCGAATGTTGTAGGCATCGGCAACGGCATTCGCAATATCGGCAGCCAATTTTGGGTCAGTATCATAGATTTCGATATCAATCAAATCCGTACCCCTAACATCTTGAGTTTCTACTTTTTTCTTGAGAATTCGATAAGCATCTTCGTCACTATTAACTCCCCATGCCTTCTTAAGATCTAATGGGTTTCCTGCAGAATCTTTTCCTTTTGATATAACTTGTTTTAAGGTTTCTCTACTTTGAATAATTTCAAATTGAGTTTGCATAAAAGTCATATAAGGCAACTGCTCAGAACCTAGATTACCTACTGACCCTGTTTCACGAAACACCTCTATGTCTCTTGCTACTCTTTGAACTTGTATNTGGACTCTGCCCAGATATTCGGAAGGTCTAAGATACGCAATCACCAAGGCAGTCATAAAGACCAAAGCAAANGTTANGAGAATTACCGAATACCGATTCCTAGCAACCTGCCAATAATCAAGTGCATGGAGCTTAGTCTCGCTCTGTTTGGCCATATTAATATCTTAAGTAAATGAGGTGAATCTAGAATGAATTTGGAGTTTATAAAATAAGATCATTCTCCGAATTTCTCAACGATTAAAAAAAATCCCCCTTCTGGATCCAGACAGGGGGATTAAAAGTGTTTTGATTAATCAGAAGAACCTAGAATGTAACGCTAAGCCCAGCCCAGAGACGATGTCTATCAAACTCACGGAATGCACTATCAGAAGCGTGGTGAGTAATTGTATAACCAAGATTTACATCTGTGTTGGACATAACCCTGTAATTCAAACCAAGATTTAAACTTATCCCGTACTCAGTCAATTCAGAAAGNACTCCTCGGTCGTAATCACTACTATGGTAACTGAGACCTGCTTTACCTCTGAGATCATCCGAAAATGAGTGGTTTGCGTTAAGGGCTGTTCTAAAAGTAGATCTGGAATTTGATAAGTGATAAAACACCTCAGAATCCTCATAACCGTAGCGAGTGAACCAAACAAGGTTAGTACGATCACTTACTTTNTACCTTAGAGATGCTTCCGCATATGGATTCCATCCATCATCATCATTACTATCGTAATCTCTATTTTCTCCNCCTAATCTTAATGTACCACTGACATTATCACTGAACTTGTGGTCGGCNCCAGCAAGNAGATAATTGGCGTCATAATCTAGATTAACAACATCATAGTCTGTATTTGCTCTCCTGTATTCACCAACAAGTGACGTCAAACGATCAAGTACATAACGCACTTCTTGGGAAAAAGTTTGAGAAAACCGATCTTCTCCAACAGATTCAAGTTCACCATCATAGTCAATGCCTGTGACTGAATATCTAGTGACGGTGCTCAATCTTCTGCTCCAAGAACGAGACAACCATGTGCTATTGTAACCATAAGAATATTGATCAAGACGTCTTGAGGCGGAGGCACCGATTGCGTCATCTGGCTCTATCTCNTGGCTCCAATAAGCGTTATTTCCAATCGTAACACTTGGATTAACCTTGTGATGAATTTTTAATCCCAATCTACCAGTTTGAAAGTTATCGTNTTCCTGGCCACTAGGCTGGTCAAAGTAATACAAAGTTGATAACCTCGCATTCAAATCTACATGTGTGGTTCGTGAACCTCCAGCATAAGCAGCTCCAACACCACCACGAATGTACCCTGATTCTTCTTCAAAACCGTCAGGCCTGTTACCTACGTTACTATCGATTCCTATGTCACCACTGATAGTGGCTGTAAAAGGAAGCTGAGTGTCAAAATCTTCGAACGACCCAGATTGGCCAACGCTAAGAAGGCCCTGTCCATTGACTAAAATGGTCATTGAAAGCAATGTTGATATCAAGAGAATCTGCTTTTTCATTATTGATTATGTCCGCCTAAACAGGGGTCTTAAAGTTAAAGTATTGATNAAGATTTCAGTAATTAATTAGCGTCTGTAGGAGTCGTTGGCGTCTCAGTCAATTTTCCTAGCAGTCTATCAATTAATTCTTGTTGAGCNGCTAATTCCTCAGCTGTCAATGGTCCGAAAAATCCAGATCCTCCGCCAGCTGATGCTACAGGTGCAATTAAATAGACACCACTCACAACAACGGGCTCTGTTCCGAAGTCTGCTCCATCTCCAAGAACTGAGTCAATAGCTGCGCTTATTGCCTTTGCTGACTTAGGTGCAGCTGATACGGCGCACTCATGAATTGCTGCTGACTGNGTGGGAGACGCTTTCACAGCAGCCTTNACAACGCTTTTTACATCACCACCTCCATCAATTGCACCTTTNACAATAGCACAAACACAGTCTTCGTATTTTTTTACTAACTTTGATACAACAGAAGAAGCATTTGAAGGTTTTGCTTTAACGCTCGCTTNTGCTTGGCTTCCTATCTCTGAACAAGCNTACTTNGTTTCAGCAAATGCTCCAGTGATCCCAAAGCCGATAGCTAGGATTAAAACCATAAATTGCTTGGATAAATTATTTTTCATTTTCTGTTATTTGTTTGTGTAAGAAATATTGAGGAGTAGTTAAGAATTTAACTTATTTATATATACAAGATCACTAATAATAGTGGTAACCGCAAGGTTTTTTTAAAGGAATAATTCAATAATGATGTGACGGTAAAATGTCATTAAATAAGTAATTTTATTAATATAAATGAAATATTAATAATTCTATAATTATTACATTTCTTGTTAATAATGAATATGTTATGGTTTTTTTACGGTAATTACGACAACTCATTTTAATAGTTTTTGGCTGCAATTGGACTATTTTTGATATATCAAGCAACTCTCAAATAGATATAAAATCACAAATTCATACCAAAAGTACAGATGACAAATAAGAGATTAATCATAATAAATGCATTAATTGGAACTACAGTTTTTCTAATATGGTTAATTTCTTCGAACTGGGACAAATGGGAGATTGGTACAAAATTCGTAGTCACCTTTTTTGTAGCCGTTTCTTTGGGGCTATTTGTTGTGCTCGTCATTCTACCTATACTCGGTGATCGAATCGGTGCCTTCTTCTTTTCCGCTCCAGAAGCCATGGAAGCTGACGCCACAGCAAAAGCGGCCGCTAAAGTTTCTCAAGGGGACTACGAAGGTGCCATCAAAGCTTATCAGGCAATTGCAGAAGATGAACCTGAAAATCGTTTTCCTATTTTTGAAATTGCAAAAATTCAACATGAACACCTGAGAGATATAGACGCATCGATTAAAACTTTTGAAGAGTCACTGGAGAGTAGAGAGTGGCCAGAGAATGATGCCGCTGCCATCATTTTCCGTCTCCAACAAATTTACTTGGAGGATAAGCAAGATGAAGAACACTCCAAGCATTTACTAGAAATGGTAATTGAGAAATTTCCTGAAACGCGCCACTCTGCTAACGCTCATCACAGATTAAATGAACTCAAAAAAATTGGTTAATTATTAATCAACTAACATCGAAGAGATTAACTATTTAGTTATTTTAAATCGCGCTGAATAAATCTCTTTACCTTCGCTTAACCATAGCCTTTCAAAATCAGTTACAGGATAAAATTCTTTACTATCCCAGGCTATTCTCTCAAGCATATGACAATCACTTAAAGCGACAATTGCTTCTTCAAAATATTCCTCATGGTCAGTCTTGAATAAAAACTCACCTTCTTTATTCAAAATTCTGACTACAGATTCACAAAATTTCTTATTGATGAGGCGCCGCTTATGATGTTTTTTTTTGGGCCAAGGATCTGGAAACAATAAATGAACGCGGCTTGCACAATCATCAGGCAACAACCACTCAACGCTATAGGAAAGCTCAAGCCTGAGGACCTTAAGATTAATCAAGGAAGCATTCTCTGCTTTTTTAACAACCTTACGCACTCTACCAAGCAAACGCTCAACACCTAGAAAACTTTTCTCTGGATATTGGGAAGCTAAAGCTAACAAAAAAGACCCGTCTCCGCATCCAAGATCAATTTCTAGAGGGCTCATTTCATCGGTAAAAATTTCACCGTGATTCAATTTTCTNAAATAGTTAGGCGGGATTAACTGCACTTTTTTCTTCTATTTTATTATCAGCAGTGGAATCAATTTTCTCGGGTGGGTCTACCCAGCGGTCATGTTCTTTGATAAGNTCTATAAGTCTATCAACTGCTTCAGTCTGGGGTATATTAAACTTAACTGCTTCTTTTCCCACGTAGAGATTAATTTTCTCAGGAGCTCCTCCAACATACCCGAAATCAGCGTCAGCCATTTCACCGGGACCGTTNACTATACAGCCCATNACTGCAATTCTAACTCCCTTTAAATGTCCTGTAGCTTCACGTATTCTAGCAGTTGTTTCCTGTAAATTAAAAAGTGTCCTTCCACAACTTGGACAAGCCACATAATCAGTCTTAAAAATCCTTACACCAGCTGATTGAAGAATATTGTANGAAAGCCTTAAAGACTGACCAGGGGCCTCTTCTCCTTGAACTAATATTGCGTCACCAATGCCATCACAAAGCAGCGATCCGACACGCGATGAAGCTGTAAGTAATGTTGTTTCAAATTTAATATTTGGATCAGCGCTCGGAAAAAAGGTATCTTTTAAAACAATTGAATGCCTGTCATCCAACCTAGATGCCAGTAATCTAAACCCAGCGACAACCGACAAATTTATTTTATCTTCGATAGTTACTAATACAGGTTCTTTTAGCTGGTTAATGCGATGCACGCTTTGCTCATCTCGAGGGTCAATTCCGATAATACCGGAACTGTCGATAATNATTTCTGGCTGAAAATCACCCAACTCTTTAAGTTTATGTGAAACAGCATCAAATTTNTTTTGAGTTGTACAAACTCGAATAGTCTCTTTACCGCCAACCTCTATACCTTGCACAGTAATTTCACTAGTTTCTCTTTTGTTAAAATTAAAAGGATCAAAGGGTTCCTTATCTTCATTAGGTATATCGTTATCGACTTCATTATTTGGTGAGCATACAGAGACTAGGTTTTTAGCGACTGGCACCTCGCAGACGGCATCCTCAGTAAGTGAAACCCTTACAGTATCTCCAATGCCATCATTTAATAATGATCCTATACCAATGGCACTTTTGATTCGACCATCTTCTCCATCTCCTGCTTCAGTAACNCCCACATGCATTGGGTAATTCCAATCAGGCCCTTTCTCTTTCAATGCAGATACCAACAATCTGTATGCCCCAATCATGACTTTAGGATTACTAGCTTTCATTGAGAAAACAAAGTTGTGATAATCTAAATCTCTAGCAATACGGGCAAATTCTAAGGCGCTTTCAACCATACCCTTAGGAGTATCTCCGTAGCGATTCATTATTCTATCACTGAGACTCCCATGATTTGTTCCAATTCGAATGGCAACCGATCTATCCTTACAAAGTTTTACTAACGGGGAAAATTGCTCTCTTATTCTGTCCAATTCCTCAGCGTACTCAGAATCCGTGTACTCTCTGNTTTTAAATTTCTTCTTATCTGCATAATTACCTGGATTAACACGAACCTTCTCCACCCATTTAGCGGCTTCAATGGCAGCATCAGGCTTAAAGTGGATATCGGCAACCAACGGTACTGNGCAACCAGCCGATCGGATCCCCTCAGCAATATGCTGAAGATTTGCAGCATGCCGACGGGTCTGCGCTGTTATTCTTACTATTTCGCAACCAGCATCAGCGAGCTGAATAACCTCTTCAATTGAAGCCTTNGTATCCAAAGTATCNGTAGTGATCATGGACTGTATACGAATCGGGTTTGAAGCACCAATACCGACTGATCCTACCTTAACTTCTCGAGTCACTCTTCTTTCATAAATATAGAAATTTNTTGGATGCTTAAAGTCCATAAATTTATTCTTCAAAGAAAAATCATTTGGCAAAAACTACAGGCTCTCTTTCAACTGCTTTCTTAGAAAGATCCCCAACGTCAAACCAAGTAACATAAACCATGAATGAAATTAACAATAANGCACATCCAAATTGAAGCATTTCCATTACCTTTAAATTAATTGGAGATTTGAATACCCATTCATACAATGACATTGCAATATGCCCTCCATCTAATACTGGAAGGGGTAAAAGATTTAGCATAGCTAAATTAACATTGATTAAAACACTTAAAACAAAAGCAAACCTCCAACCATAAACTGGGTCACTTAAAGTTTCATAATAGTAATTTCCTATACCTATTGCTGAACTCATTTGAGAAACACTAACATCCGCGTCATGCCAAGGCATAATGGCGCTAAGCGTTCGAAATATTGCAGTTCCACCATCCCAAACCTGAGTAAAAGGGTTAGGACCCGGGCGCTGTAAAGTAGTCGGAATACCTTGCCATTGAATTCCTAACATTGGGGAAGCACCCTCAGGACTCACAGGCAATTCGGGCCTGACTGTGATATTAATCTCTTCTTCTCCTCGTTGAACCAAAAGGGTGATTGGGGTAATCTCTTTTCCCATGGCGTTTATAATAAAAGTCAAAGATTCTCTACTGAACAATTTTTTACCATTAGCCTCTATAACTTTATCACCAGGCATAAGACCCGCCTTTGAAGCAGGGCTATTTTCTATTGTTTCTGCAACAATAGAATCAGATATAGGGCCTACTCCAATTTTTCTAAAATCTTGTCTTTGGTGTGCTGGCCTATTTTCTTTTTCATAACCACAGATAATAGTTATAGGCTCTTCAGATCCCTTCCTTTTAATTAACAGCTTTATTTGTTCACCTTCACTGTAAATTACTCTCTCTAATATTGAGTCCACCATTCCCGCAAAACTTTCGACTTTAACACCATCAATTTCTAGGATCTCATCACCTGGAAGTATTCCCGCTTTCTCTGCCGGCATTCCAGGTGCAACGGAACCTACAACTGTGCTCTGAAGCTGCTCCCTAACAGGCTTTCCAAATCCCCAAACTAATAGAGCAAAGAAAAGAGCCAACCCAAAGCTAAATAATGGTCCAGCAAAGGCCACAATTATTTTATCTATAGGCTTAATAGGTGGCAGTGATTCTTTTCCTTCATTTTTACCTTCTAGCATTTCCATTGGAGCCATTTGAGGTAATGCAACAAATCCTCCCATCGGTATCCAACCCAGCCCCCACTGAACTTCTTTTATTTTCTTTTTCCATATTGGCTTACCAAACCAAATTTGAAACTTTTCAACTTTAAGCCCTCGCCATTTAGCAGCCCAGTAATGACCCAACTCATGAACCACTATGAGAATATTAAACAGAATGATAACCTGCAATAGCGTCCAAAGTACTTTTCCAAGTCCTAATAAGAATTCCATGTTTTTTAGATAAAGGGGGTATTTAAATTATATATGAATTGTCCACTATATCATCCACAATGAACGATCGCAAAGAATGTGTGAAATCTAAAAAAATGACAAAAGTTATGATGCTTGATGCTCTCTAGCCCAGCTATCTGCATCTATTAGCTCATTAATGGACGGATTACTTACAACTTTATGAGCATCCATAACAAATGCAACGTGTTGCCAAATTTCTGGAAAACTTATTTTTTCTCTCAAAAAAAGATCAACTGCCACCTCATTAGCTGCGTTCATTACTGCAGGCAAACTTCCCCCAACGCTTCCAGCTCTGCGGGCTAATTCAAGCGCCGGAAAATCTTTAGTTCTTGGAGCCTCAAATTCGAGAGCCCCAATTTGCGAAAAGTTTAGGGGTTTTAATGTGTTTGGGACTCTATCTGGCCAAGTGATAGCATATTGAATAGGAAAGCACATGTCAGTAACACTGAGCTGCGCTAGAACGGATCCATCAATAAATTCGACCATCGAATGAATCACACTTTGTGGGTGAACAATCACGTCAACTCGATCCATATCAATATTGAATAACCACTTTGCCTCAATCATCTCTAGCCCCTTGTTGAATAGTGTCGCTGAATCAATTGTAATTTTAGGCCCCATCTCCCAAGTTGGATGCTTAAGAGCTTGCTTAGGGGTAACTTTTTGAATTTTTTCTTTCGAACTTTGTCGAAAAGGACCACCGGATGCAGTGAGTATTAATCTAGAAACTTCATTGGATTCCTTACCTTCAAGGCATTGAAAAATCGCATTATGTTCGCTATCAACTGGTAAAACTTTTACTCCATTTTTTGCAGCTGCCTCCATCACCACTTCACCTGCCATCACTAAAATTTCTTTACTTGCTACGGCTAAGTCTTTACCAGCTTCAAGGGCAGCAAGCGCAGGCCTGAGTCCTGCAACACCAACAATAGATATTAATACAATGTCAGCTTCTTTTAGCGTCGCCAATTCAACTAAACCATCTTCTCCGGAGAAAAAATTAATATCCTTGGGAAGTTTTGATCTCATAGATTTAGCCGCTTCATCCTGCGTTAAGCATACGTTACGAGCACCGGTAGAATTTAACTGGGATAGAAGCTTTTCAGCCGATTTATGTGCAGCAATGCCTATGATTTCAATGCGGTCAGATAAGTCATTAGCTACTTTAATAGCGCTCTCACCTATGGAACCTGTGGACCCTAATATGACCACTTTCTTTTTTCTCGAGGCCATGAACTATGATACAATTTTTAGGTAAAAATAGAAAGCCGGCGCAGTAAACAACACACTATCAACAAGATCAAGGACTCCTCCTATTCCAGGTAAAGCATTTCCAGAATCTTTAGTCTTAAGACTTCTTTTTAATATTGATTCAGCCAAGTCACCGATTGCTGCTAGGGGAGCTAAGATTAATCCTAATAGCAATACTTCAATCCATCCCAAACGAATCATTTTTTCTTGAAAAATTGCAAAAAATATGGCCCCTCCACCTACAGCAAAAGTTAAACAACCAAAAAGGAAACCTTCCCAAGTCTTACCAGGGCTAATGTGAGGTATCATTTTGTTTTTGCCAATTAAAGTACCCACGATATATGCACCCATATCTGAAAACTTTGTAACAATTAAAAGGAAAATTATATAGTATGCACCATGATTTTGTTTTACTGGATCACTTTCAATATACAGAATGCGAATCAAAAAAGAAATAAGTACCGTTATATAGAGAAATCCAAATATAGAACCAAAGAAGAGATCCTTTGTTCGTGGAACATCAACAGAATAAAATAATAAAATCGTGGTTGTTGAAATAACGAATAACGCCATGAAAATGGCATCCAAAGCCAGTTCTTCTATATTCCAAGATCCAGAATAAAAAACAGTTACTAACACTAAATAAAAAAAGCTCAACAAAAGAGCCATAAACTTTACAGATGAAAATGCAGCCGCTTCTTTTATTCCCAGCATATTAAAAAACTCATGTATTCCTAATACACCAAGGATAATAATAATTGAGGAAAATATTATAGACTTCTCAAAATAAACAGCCAATGCAATTAAAAGCCAAAGCACTACAGTTGTTATTGCTCTAGAAAGGAATACGCTCCATCGACTCTTTTTTTCTATTTTATCTGATTCAGCCATTATTCAATCAACTACATCAAGATTTCGCCAATAAACTTTTTGCATTTTTAACAGCATTAAGGACACACTCTTTAGCTTCTAAAATTTTCTTTGATTGTTTCTCATGTGATTTCTGGAGTAAATCTCTAGATTCTTGATATGGCTCAAAAAAATTTTCACCAGTTAAACGATAATAATCTCCTAGTACATCTTTCAACTTATTTCTGAACTGGGAACTAATTTCATCAAAATTTCTAAGAATTTTTTTACGCTGATTCAAAAGTAAAACAAAATTAATTCCTAATATTATAGTTGCCATAGCAGTTAAAATAAGAGGGCTCAACGAATAAATTTGTTTTAAATAGATAAAAGTAATTAATAATAATACTAAAGAAAAAAGAAAGAACCTTGGAATTATTCGACCATTTGATNCCAATAAAATAGAAGAAAAANGTTCAATATAACTATCTTTAAACTGATCAATTAGNGTTGATTTTTTTCTATCGTACCAAGTTTTAAATGTATTACTTTGTTTTTTTTCTGTAAGGGAACATTCATTTATCAGTTCATGTAATTCAGAATCTCTTAACTCACTACAAGAATTAATCTCTTGTTCAATCCTAGTGAAAGTTGAGATAATTTTTTCCGAGCTTTCATTGATACTATCAGATAACAGTTCAAACNTTTCCCTTAACTTTCTATTAATTATGAATGTCGCTATTGGGATGTTCATTAATTTTTCAAAAAACTCCCTAAGCATATTATTTATTTTTTCAAATTCTTGTAAGTCATCATATAAACACTCGGAGAGCTCATGAACTATTTCATCAGATGACAACTCTATAAGCTTTTCAATCATCTCAATATCTTCTGCCATTGAATTATCAATGCNGGAAGAATCTTCAACAAACTTAGCAATCCTCTGCGTTGCGCTAGCAAGGCTGTTTTCTGCTCTNCTTAAGTTTTTACAAAAGGAATTTTTTTTCTTTATTGTATCATTGATCCATTGAACAAGTNCTGACAAACCCTCATTACTAGTATTTGAATTCTGGTAATATTTTGATATAGGAACCATAAAGATCGGAACATCAAAACCTAATGAATTTTTCGATGAACCGCTGATGTATTCAATGAAAGCNCGATTTTCTTCATCAGTACGAAGATCTGAATGAGTTAAAACGCCTGCAAATGGTCTCGTTGCAATTATCTCTAAGTCACTTATAAAATCATAAATTTCTATACTCCAAGGATCAATCGCAGGAACAATTAAAAATACAATATCTGAAACTAAATAAGCCTTCTTAATCTGGTCCGAATACTCTTCAAATTGTTTAACAGGATATTCAATAAAATTGATTCTCTTTAAGATGGGCTCTGGTAAATAGCACTCCGCGAAATCATCATCTTGAAAGATTTTAGAAGTTTCGCCAAATTTCCAAATCTTTGGGCCAGCCACACCTTTATGTAAGGCTAAAGAATTTCCTTCAAAAAAATTATTAATGAAAGTTGATTTTCCACTAGCATCGTCTCCCAAAATTAAAATCGTAATTGGACGCGAAAGAGAATGAGCAGAGGAAATTAATCCCCCTAAGTCATTCTCTGGAACATTAAGATATCGCCCAGCTTGCCTGAAAGTTATTAATAAATCTCGTAATCCATTATGTGAGGAAAACAAGTCATCTACCCGCATANTAAAAGTTTAGCAGTCTCTTAAGTATATGCAAACNACNTGGCTCTTTCTAGAGATAAGATGACGTTTTTTGACTCTCCAAGAAATTATNATTAAAAAAGTATTTCAACTATTCTCAAAATCGTAAAATTCGCGGTGTTCTTTGGTCTTTACTACTTGTCGCCTTTCAATAGAGATAAGCTGACTAACTGTTACAAANCGATAGCCTTTTGAAAGCAAACNATCAAGAGCCCTTGGCATCGCAGCAATTGTTGGACCGTGAATGTCATGTGCCAATATAATTTCACCTGCATCAGTCTCTGAAACAATTCTATGAGCNACGACCCCTGAACCAGGCCTTTTCCAATCCTCAGGATCTACTGCCCACATAATCGTGCTATAACCAAATTCACGATTAAGCCATACTTTAACTCTATTATTAATATGACCACCGGGAGGACGAAGTATCCTTGGCTTAATTCCACATGCAGCAACTATAGCTCTCTCGCAACCAAGCACCTCCGCCCTAGCTTCCTCAATACTTATGCGACTAAGATATTTGTGATTGACCGTATGATTACCAACCTCATGACCTTCGGCTATCATTCTTCTTATGATATTAGGATAACGTCGTGTATTTGTTCCAACCACAAAAAAAGTGGCCTTGATATTTCTAGCTTTAAGAATATCTAATAACCGCGGAGTATGGACTGGATGGGGACCATCATCAAAAGTCATAGCAACGAATGGTGCTTGTGTACTTATTCTNGAATAGGTNAGAGATCTTGCTAAATTTGGATCAACAGGAATCGAAAGATCAGGATTCCTGAGCATGGGATTTCTTTTTGAATTAGCGCTAAANAANCCACCCCTATTACCATTCCCATCCAAAAATGCAGTATTGTTTTCCTTCTTATCGCTGGAAGAACATCCAATGAATAAAGTGATAGATATAATAATGAAAAAGATTCTGGCTAAGAGTGATCTGGGCATGAATAGTTAAGAAAAGTTAACATTAGCATTGCTCAAATCTAAATCTAGAGATAAACCCAATTTTCTCATTTAAAAGATAACAATTAATAGAAATAAACATTTTGAATTTACAATTTCCATTTTTCTTAATGTTTTTGCTATTTTCATTGAATAGCACCTCAGCAACATGGCCAAAAAAATTTGATGCTCCACAGGTCAAATATGAAGAAACTAAATTAGATAGTTTTTATAAGTACACCACTAAGTCATATACTATTTTTTCTAACCAAAGAATACGTGAAGATAGCATATCAAAAATTGCAAATGTGGCTGAATCAGTCAATGGAGCCATTAAATTATTTCCAATATCGCTGCAGAAGAATATGAAAAATGGAAATAAATCATCCGAGATAATAAGGCTCTATACTAATGAATCAGAATACATCAAGTCCGGCGCAGCAAAAGGAACGGTTGGATATTTTGATGGGAGGTCAAGAGAGGTTAAAATCAATCAAGAATACTTATTAGGTGACAAGAAAAAAAAATCTAATTTATATCAAAAGCACCAATTCCGCGTTTTGGTTCATGAATTAGTGCATCAATCTATGGGAGACCAATTTTATGCACTACCAACATGGATGAGAGAAGGGGTAGCAGAATATTTCTCCGCCACACATTTCTCTCCTGGACGCTATAACTTTTCAATGGCAACCCAGCATATCAAAGAACAAATTCAATACTTATGTAATCTTGAGAATAAAGACGAGTTACGAGCCCCAAACTTAAGATTAATAACACTGATGTCTTCTAATGATTGGAACAAAGATACAATAATGAATAAGGACAGAGCTTATGCAAAATATGCTAGCTCTTTATTGCTAAGTCATTACCTAATTGAACTATCTTCAAGAAACTTCAAAGGCATGAGAATTTTCTTAGATGAATCATGGGAAAATTTTTACAATAAAAAAATGAAGAAAAACAAAAAACATCGAATTGATCAGTCGATACTTTGGGGAGATAAGAATTTATCTAAAATAGAATTTCAAATCCAGCAATATTGGAAATCAAAAGGACTTATAATAAAATTTATGAGTAAAAGTAATTAAAACTAAAGGTCTACTTTTTTGGCTCCTCGGGTTTATCTTCCTGTTTAGGCACTTGCCAACCCATGTTGACATAAATTCCAGGAACAGCACTTTTGAGTTTATCTACGCCCGCTTGAGTTACACCTGTTTGCCACACATATAGTTTTTTTAATTTCTTAAGGTTTTCAAGATTCTTTAAACCCTCATCAGTTACTTTGGTGCCGTAGAGATTAAGATATTCCAAATTCTCAAGCTTACCAATTTCCATTAGTGTCTTATCTGAAATTACAGTATTCTCTAGGTGTAATTTGGTAAGCTTCGATAACTGCCCTAAATCTGTTGCCGCCTGATCAGTGATCCCACTCCGTGAAAGATCAAGCCATGTAAGATGGTCCTTAACAGGAACCAATAATTTGACTTGCGCATCATTAAAGCTCTTAGCAACGTTAATTACATTTGCAGATAGGTATTTTGTATCCTGAGCCAACTGCATAACAAGAATACCTGCTTTTCCAATCGCAGTTATGTCGGCGTCATTCGCGGACTGAGGTGGTTCAGGTAAGTTAAAAGCCTTCTTAATCTCTCTTGGAGGAGAATAATCCATTGCGGCGATCATGGTACCAATATCTTCAGGGACATTGACTTCAGAAATTTTCTTTTCAAAGTTCGCTCCTTCGGCAATCCACCAACTTAACATTTTCTTTTGTTCCTCAGAAAGACGCTTCTTACCTTCTGGCGGCATTACTTCTTCATCATCCTCTGGAAGCATAATCCGCTCAATCATCATGCTTTCATCGATATCCCCAGCCACAACACTCTCACTTTTCTTTATTTCTTCAGGATTATGTAAACGAATCTTCCCCTTAGCTTTTGAGGAACCGTGACATGTTGTACAATTTGAGGAGAGTATTGGTTTTATGATATGCTCATAAATCTTATCTTTTTCTGGGTCGAGTTTTCTCTTCTCTTCAGCAAAAGTCGCGCTTGATAAAAAGAGTAATGAAGACATTGAAAAGGCCAATGATCGGGAGATTAAATTTTGTAGCAGCATAAAAGAGTTATGTTTAGCGGTTTACTTCCTTAAACTTTAGAAAATTACTTTAAAAGTGATTTAATTTTGTGGGCGTCTCATAAATAAGTCAATTACACAAAACAAGGTTTTAGGAAAAACTAAGAATATAATAGTTTGACTATAAAATTTTATTGCGCAACAAATCTCCTATAATTTTAGGATTTGCTTTACCTTTACTTAATTTCATTACCTGACCAGTAAGCCAATTGATTAGCTTATCATTACCGGCTTTAATCTCTGCGACCTTTTCCGGGTTTTTACTTATAACCTCATCAACCATAGACTCAATTTCACTCGAATCTGCAGGTTCAAAACCAAGATCCTTGATAACATTTTCGGGGTCTTTTTGAGAATTTTCAAATATAACAGAGAAAACTTCCTTCGCCTGATTATTGGAAATCTTCCCAGATTCTATTTCATTAACTAAAAATGCTAACTTTGAAGGACTCACAGGACATTGGCTGATTTTCAGATCATGCTCATTCAAGACTGCTAGAACATTATTAATGACCCAATTAGCTATCTTCTTTTTGAAATCTGAATGTTTAGCAGACTCCTCGAAGTATTCAGCCAGATGTTTATCACTTGATAAGACACTAGCGTCGTACTCACCTAAAGAAAATTCATCTATAAATCTTTTTGTTTTCTGATGAGGTAATTCGGGAACCAGCTGTTTGGCTTTTTCAAGAATCTCCGAGGTGTTCACAGGTAAAAGATCTGGATCTGGAAAGTATCTGTAGTCATGGGCATCCTCTTTGGTCCTCATTAGCTGAGTTTTGCCGAGGTCATCATCCCATCTTCGAGTGGACTGAATTAATTCACCTCCGCTATCAGAAACTTTTACCTGCCTATCAATTTCATAATGTAAAGCACGTCTTACTGCGCTAACTGAATTCATATTTTTTAATTCAATTTTAACGCCGAGATCTTCTTGATCTGGAGGCCTAATAGAAACATTAACATCACATCGCATCTGACCTTTTTCCATATCAGCATCCGAAAGGTCACCATAAATTAATATTTGCCTAAGTGAATTTAAATAAGCAAACGCTTCTTCTGGGGAATCAATTTCAGGCTCACTAACAATTTCCATTAGTGGAGTTCCCGCACGATTAAAATCAATAGTAGTACCACTTTCGGCATGAGTACTTTTTGCAACATCTTCCTCCAAATGAATTCTTGTCAAACCAACTACCTTATCAAGATTAATGATATCTTTCTGAAAATCCTTTGGATAGCAATGGTTATAAAGAGACACACCTCCACCCATACATAGAGGAAGATCAAATTGGCTAATCTGATAATTTTTTGGCATGTCAGGATAGAAATAATTTTTTCTATCCCATTTACTAACTGGAGGAGTTTCACACCCCAACATTAAACCAGCAAGAATTGTTCGCTCAATAGCTCCGCCATTTAATACGGGCAAAGCACCAGGCAATCCAAGACAAGTAGGGCATGTGTTTTCATTAGGTTCTGCTCCATATTCGACGGGGCATGGACAAAACATTTTACTTTCAGTTTTCAACTGAACGTGTACTTCAAGGCCTATTGTTGTGATGTAATTCAAATCAAAAACTAATTGTATGTTATTTCTTATTGATCAAGACGAATTCGACTCTCTCTTCTAACTAGGACACCTTCCTGATTATCGTAAATGGATTCATCAATCATCTTTTCAACTGCCAACCCATCAAGCAACTTATTGACTTCCGGATCTGATGCAATGATTTGCATTTTTGGATGATTTATCAATCCCACATGATCTCCTTTTTCTATGAGCTCTGAAACTTCTGGGTCATTCACTAGATCTTTCAAGCCTTTAGTCCTCAAAACCCGAGATACTTTTGGCTTTTTGGATAATTTTTCACCTGCAGAATCATCTTTTAAAGTCACAAGCAAATTCGATATTGCCCCTTTAGCCCGTGCAGAAAGAGGGTCAATTTTACCAATAAGGTGACCTAAGTGGTCTCTCTCTAATGCATAATTCCATCTCGCCCAAAAAGGTCTAGCTTCATTACTTGTTCCAGGTTGCGCAGAAATTCCTGATTCAGTGTAATCTACGGAGAGTAAAGTTCCTGCAGTCCAAAGAGCAATGCCTAAGACTAAAATTAATGCACTTGCCGGAACTAAGCTTAATACCATACCAAGTGGTCCTCGAAGGAATGGTTTTTTTTCTTTTTTTGTAAAGGGACTAATAATAAAAGCCCCAACAAGCAATCGCAAAAATAAATAGACGCAAAAGGAGGCAGTAATTGTAATTGAAAAAACCCATAAAGGTGAAGGCTCATCGATTACATGAGAAAGGATGCTTGGCAGTTGGGGATACAAAATGAAACCACAATAAGTACCTACAAACATACAACCCAAACCAAAGAACATTCCAATGACCCCTCTTAAAAAAGCTATCAATCCTATAAGTAAGGCTAAAGAAATAGATAATATTGTAAAATTAACAGGGAATGGAAGAGCTCCATTAAAAAGGTCGGATTCCATATATTAATTTATCAATTAATTGCCAGTTCNACTTANCAGTCACATTGCGCNTTATTCCTCATAGCATGATCACAAATAACAAGTGATGCCATNGACTCAACCATCGGAACCGCACGAGGAAGAACACATGGGTCATGACGACCTCTTCCTTTNAGCTGAGTATCTTCCCCAGAGTTACTAACAGTTTGCTGCTCAGTCATTATGGTTGCAGTAGGTTTGAATGCCACACGAAAAACTATATTCTCTCCATTAGAAATACCTCCTTGTACTCCACCAGAGCGATTAGTTTTTGTTCTTACTCTGTCACCATCCATATAGAATGAATCATTATGGTCTTTACCCGTCATCTCAATTCCTTTAAATCCAGAACCAATTTCAAAGCCTTTCGTGGCAGGAAGACTCATCATTGCTTTTGCTAAGTCAGCTTCTAGTTTATCAAAAACCGGGTCGCCAAGTCCAGTTGGAACCCCTTTCAAAACGCATTCAACAATGCCTCCCAATGAATTACCCTCAGACCTTGCGACTTTTATTAGGCTGATCATTTCCTCAGCAGCCTTATGATCTCCACATCTGACAATGTTTGATTCAACGTCTTCACGACTTAAATTTTCCAAATCAACATCAGTTTGAATGTTTTGTACTGCTGAAACATGAGCTACCACCTCAAATGACTTACTNAAGTTCTCCTTAATGACCTTTAAGGCTATTGCTCCAGACGCAACTCNACCAATTGTTTCTCTAGCTGAAGATCTTCCTCCGCCTTGCCAGTTCCTAATACCGTACTTGGATTGGTAAGTAAAATCAGCATGCGAAGGTCGAAATTTCTCTGCCATTTCAGAATAAGCCTCTGGCCTCGCATCTTTATTACGNACTAAAACACATATGGGCGTACCTAGAGTTTTACCTTCGAATGTTCCAGAAAGTATCTCACATTCATCACTCTCATCTCTAGGAGTTACTATTTCACTTTGCCCTGGCCTCCTCCTATCGAGTTCCTGTTGAATGTCAGATTCAGAGATTTCTATACCAGGAGGGCAACCATCGATGACAACTCCAACCCCTCCACCATGAGATTCCCCAAATGTTGTGATTCTAAAGTTATGACCAAAAGTGTTAGGCATTTGATAATAAAATAGCTCACTAAGCTATGCTTTCCAAATAATTACTGTTATATAGGTTCACATTCTTATGATTTTAACTATGAATAGAAATTATGATTAATTTTTTTTTACTCACTTCNTTATTATCAATAATTAGCGAAACCAAACCCAAAGTGAGTCCTGTTGCCACTTTCTCTATAATTGCAAGAGATCCTGACACAGGTGAAATCGGAGTCGCCGTACAAAGCAGAATAGTTGCAGTCGGTGCTGTTGTACCATGGGCAGAGGCTGAAGTCGGAGCCGTCGCTACACAATCTTTTGCCAATGTAAATTACGGTTTTGAGGGTNTAAAATTATTNAAGACAGGAAAAAAGCCAAAAGAAGTGGTCAAATTNCTTGTAGAAAAAGATGAAAAGAAACATTTCAGACAAGTCGGCGTATTGTCGGCAGACGGTCAATCATTTCATTACACAGGAAAAAACTGCATAGATTGGGCCGGCGGCATCAGTAAAAAGGACTATAGCGTACAAGGAAATATTTTAGAAAGCGGTGATGTCCTGAAGGCCATGTCTGAGAAATTTGAAACTAGTTACGGCAAGGGGCCACTCGGAGAAAGGTTAATATTGGCACTAAAAGCAGGACAAGAAGCCGGCGGAGATAAAAGAGGTCAGCAATCGGCTGCACTGCTCATAGTGAGAAAAGGTTGGGGTTATGGTGGGAATAATGACAAATTTAGGGACTTGAGAGTAGATGAACACTTAAATCCTATCGATGAGCTAAAGCGTGTTTATCTCAAACACAGTGAACTATTTCCTAGACCCAAAAANTATGTCATTAAAAAATAAAACTGCACTTATTACGGGAGCTTCTAGCGGAATAGGTGAAGCCTGCGCTTACGCCCTCAAGGAAGAAGGAGCACGGCTAATCTTAACCGGAAGAAATAAGATTAAATTAGAGGAATTGGCTAAAAAAATGGACGCCTCATTTATAGTAGCTGATCTACAGGATAACTCTGAAGTTGAAAAATTATTTAACGAAGCTGGAACCTCAATTGATATACTTGTTAATAACGCCGGAATTGCGCCAAGCGCTTCNATAATAGATGGAGATATTAGTTCTTTTAAAGATCTANTGGAAGTCAATGTATTAGCATTAACGCATTGCTGCCAACTGGCATTGAAAAAATTCGATTCTATCTCAGGCGGGCAGATTGTTAATATTTCAAGTATGTCTGGACATAGAGTTCCTCCGAGCGGGGGGTTTTATGCAGCAACTAAGTTTGCGGTTAGAGCTGTAANTGAAGCTCTNAGGTTTGANTTAAAGGCTCAAAATAACAAAACAAGAGTGACCATGATTTCACCAGGTTTNGTAGANACCCCTCTNCTAGAAAAATACTTTNCAAGTGATCAGGAAAAACTGAAAAAACTACGACTAGAGTTAAAAATGTTAGACCCTAATGATATTGCTGAGACGCTAAANTTTATTCTAAAAACTCCAAAACACGTGGAAATTGGTGACATCTTGTTAAGACCTCAAGATCAAAAAATTTAAAATAAATATCACAAAACAAATCCTAAAATATTATACCACCGTATTAGAATTAATGCACATTGCATCGGAAGAATATAACAATGATTTTACGTACAAATTTTCTTTGTGCTCTAATCACTTCAAGCCACTAGCTAGAAAAGTACTATTATCTAACGGGCTTACCGACGAGTTTTTCGACCAAATGATGTCTTTATTAATTTGTTTAAATAAAAATGGTCCACTAATACTTAAAGACCTAGTTGAAGAAACAGCGCTCCCATACCCAACATTAAGCAACCTTATTGATAGAGGCGAGGCCATCAACGTTATTGAAAGAATCAAAAGCCCAGATGATGGAAGAGCTAGAACCATCCAGTTAACTAATTACTGCGAAGAAGAAATTATGCCTAAAATATTAAGGGCAAAGGATCAGACAAACGAGGTTCTTACATCAAATTTAAGTAGCATCGAGAAAAGCGAATTCATAACGCTCCTTGGCAAAATTACAGATTCTTTAAAAGCCAGCGTTAAATAATTTATTTCTGTATATTTGTCATTTTCAGTTATAAACAACAGTGCTATGATCTCAGGGCTTGTTCCGTTTCTCTCCTATTATCGTAATATTATTTACACTCCATTGTAAGGCCTATGGAGATTTAAAATCACATAATAGACAAAAAAGCGAACAATTATTCTCAACTAGAGTTAAACAAATCTTAAGTAGTAAATGCTTTCCATGCCATGGTGAAAACTCTGATCTAAAGGGGGGGTTAGATATTACATCATTAGATACCATACTGAGCGGAGGAGAAAGCGGCAGGCCGGCAATAGTTCCAAAAAAACCACTCTTGAGTCCTCTGTACTTATCAATAAAAAAAGAGGAAGTTAATAATTGGGAAAAAATGCCTCCTAAAAAAAATGACAGACTTCACCAAAATGAGATTAAAAGCATAAAAGATTGGATAGAGTTGGGAGCCTATTGGCCGGATAAAACAACTCAAGAAGATTATATTAAAGAGGAAAGGGGGGAGAAAATTACAGATGAAGGAATCATTGTTAAAACAAGCGGAGGATTGTCTGAAGATTGGACATATCGCAGATACAAATCTGAAGACATTTGGGCATTCGAAAAATTAAAGGATACAAAAATACCTGAAGGATACAATAACCCCATCGATGCATTTATTGGTGAGCAATTAAAAAAAATAAAATTAAGACCTGCTGAACCTGCAGATTTCCGAACTTTGATAAAGAGGGCCTATTTTGACCTCATTGGTCTACCTCCAACTCCCTTTGAAATTTATAAGTTCCGACTGGATTGGGAAAACGACGAAGATAAGGCGTGGGACAATTTAATAACGAGATTATTAAAAAGCCCACATTACGGAGAAAAGTGGGGGCAACACTGGTTAGATATCGTTAGGTACTCTGACACAGGTGGTTATTCTAACGATTACGAAAGATCCAATGCTTGGAGATACAGGGATTATGTGATCAGATCTTTCAACAATGATAAACCATACAACACATTTGTAATGGAACAAATTGCCGGAGATGAATTATGGGATAATAGCCCAAAAGGCCAAAAGAATCATGACCAGATTATCGCTACTGGATTTTTGAGGATGGGTCCATGGGATCCGGCAATGATAAAAGTTCCAGAAGCTAGGCAAATATATTTAGACGATGTTGTAAATTCTGTAGGAGAAACGTTTTTGAGTACTACTATGCGATGCTTTAAATGTCATGATCATAAATCTGATCCATTGCCAACGCGCGATTACTATCAAATGTATTCAGCATTTGCGGGAACACAGATGGCTGAAAGAGCTGTCCCATTCCTAGATAATGAAAACTTGAACCGTTTCTCGAACGAAAAAAAACAAATTACTAAACTATTAAGTTTTGCAGAAAATAAGGTCAAAATCCTCACCACTAAAAGAGAAAATGCCGCAAAACACTGGTTTAGCTCAAGAGGATTAGAATACATTTCTCATTCTAAAAGAAAAAACCTTCCAGATCACAAAAAACCCCCAAGGCATGTCGGCTTGAACCATATTGAACAGGGACGGCTGAAAGTCAGAGAGCAGGACTCTTGGATTTGGGAAAGGCGACTCGAAAGGTTTTCACCTATTGCTCAAAGTGTTTACAACGGAGAAGACCCTAGTGGAAAGCTGATGAATGCCAGAAAACTAAGGATACGAAAACTTGATAACCAGGAATGGAAGCCTATCAACCACATTTATCTAGGGGGGTCACTAAACGCTCTTGGTGATAAAGTCGAACCCGGAGTACTGAGCGCCCTAGGAGTAAAAACAAACAGTAATGTAAAAGAACCCTATCTTATTGAGGATAAACTCAAAGGGAGGAGACTCTCTGTGGCTAGATGGATCACAAATCCCGAAAATTCACTTACATCAAGATCTATAGTCAATAGGATATGGCAATATCATTTTGGGAAAGCAATAGCTGGAAACCCAAACAATTTTGGAGCCAAAGGTAAAAGACCAACGCATCCCAAGCTATTAGATTGGCTGGCATCTGATTTTGTTAAAAATGATTGGAAATTTAAAAGGCTCCACAAATTAATAATGCTCTCAAAAACTTACAGGCAGGGCTATTTCAATTCTCAAAAAGAGATAATTAAAACCAAAGATCCTAACAATGAGTATCTTTCTTATTTTTCTCCTAGACGTCTAACATCAGAGGAAATTAGAGATAGCATTCTTAAGATGAGCGGTGAACTAAACACGGAAATCGGGGGAGTGCCAGTTATGCCTGAAATCAATATGGAAGTAGCCCTAGAACCACGAATGATTCAGTTTTCCCTGGCGCCTGCTTATCAGCCCTCAAGAACACCAAAAGAAAGAAATAGGAGAACCATCTATACTTATAAGGTCAGAGGGCAACCGAACCCATTCCTCGAAATTTTTAACCAGCCTAATCCTAACCAATCGTGTGAGAAAAGAGTAACCACCACCGCGACACCTCAAGCATTTACGTTAATGAATAGCGAAACAATGAGTGATAGATCAATCGCTATGGCTCTAAGAGTTGAAAAAGAGGCCGAAACTATAGAACTTAAAGTTAAAAAGGCCATACAACTAATCTTTGGTCGAGTTCCAAATAAAAATGAATCAGAAAGATTAAAAAAATATATCCGTGAAATGCATCAATATCATGAGCATAATCAGCCCAAGAAAAAAAAATATCCAGTTAGAATTATTCGATCTTTAGTCGAAGAATTAAGCGGAAAACCCTTTGAATACGAAGAGATATTACCGAATTACGCAAATTACACTGCGGATCAAAAAGCTAGCGACGTGAGCCCTAAAACGAGAGCGTTAGCTGACATGTGTTTACTTCTTTTTAATACAAACGAATTCATATATATTTATTAACCAGTGAATTAAATTTAATTTACGAAATGCTATATCAAAATCGTCGAGAGCACATTTTTGGCCTTGGTTCCTCTCTTGGAGCATTGGCCATGACTGATTTGATAGCAAAAGACAATCAGGGTCCATTATATCCCAAAAACCCAATGCATGATGCCAAGGCAAAGGCGGTGATTATGTTATTTATGGAAGGAGGACCTAGTCAAGTTGATACTTTTGACCCAAAACCAAAGCTTGATGAAATGCATAAAAAGGAGTCCACTAGAACTTCTGGGCTCGCTACCGGTTCACGTTTTTTTGTAGGTAGCCCGTTTTCTTCAAGGAAAGTTGGTGAGTCTGGAATAGAAATGAGTGACCAATGGGTTCACCTTGCAAACCCAGAAATTGCTGATGAATTATGCAATTATAGAGGCTGTCAGGCTGAATCATTAAATCACCCTGAAGCTTTATTTCAGATGAACACTGGGAGCAGACTAGGAGGTGATCCAGCCATAGGGTCCTGGATCAATTATGGTCTGGGATCTGTAAATCAAAATTTACCAGGATATGTAGTGATGAGCGAATTGGCACTTCCTCAAGGTGGATCAAGGAACTGGCACAATGGCTTTCTTCCAGCTCACTACCAGGGCACAAGATTAAGGCCGAAAGGTTCACCAATTCTTGATTTGAATGCTCCCCAGCACAAAAACAGGACTCACCAAAGGAGGGCATTAGACGAACTCGGATTTTTAAACAATCAACATTCTGCAAAATATTCAGAACATGAAGATCTCACTACTCGTATGGAAAATTACGAGTTAGCCTACCGCATGCAAATGGAAGTACCTGATTTAATGGATTTGAGTCAGGAACCTAAATTAATTCAAGAAGATTATGGTTTAAATGATAAGCATACTGCATCTTTCGGTAAGCAGTGCCTCATGGCAAGAAGACTAGTTGAAAAAGGGGTAAGATTTGTCCAGATTTTTTCAGGAGGGTGGGATAGTCATGATTATCTTGAAAGGGGGCACTCATCTAGAATTAAAAGTGTTGATAAGCCTATGGCCGCTTTAATTAAAGATCTTAAAAACAGAGGGATGTTGGACTCAACTTTGGTTATTTGGACAGGTGAATTTGGAAGGACACCAGACAACAACCGTAGAGGAGGAGTTTATGCTCTAGGACGGGGGCATAATATTGATGCAATGACTATGATGTTAGCTGGGGGAGGTGTCAAAAGAGGCGCCATAGTGGGTGCAACAGATGAAATAGGCAGTAAAGCCACCGAAGTCGTTCACCCAATTAGAGATTTACACGTTACCATTCTTCATTTGTTAGGTTTGAATGATAATAAACTTACCTATTTTCATGGCGGTAGGTATAAGCAATTATCGCAGTTTGGAGGTCAAGTGATCGGCGATATTATTTCCTAAGTAATAGCTTAGATAGCTATAAATGATAAGAGTGACATACTTTCATAAACCATTTTCTGAGTGGCATTTCAGACCTCAACTAAGGCACAGTATTAATTTCGGAGTATTCGAAATGGAATTCGTTATGAATAGGTAAGATTTTGGAAATAGCTACCCAGTTAAAGTAAATTACCTCATCCCTCATAACATTATAATTATACTTGTTTACTCAAGCTCAATAAATAATAACTTTATTGGATATAAATTCAGTCATCAAACTCATTGACTTCTTTTTAAATAAAAATCTCCTAAAATTTCTCCCAACTGAATAATCCCTTCACTTGAAATAACTAATTTTTTTACCTGTGGAACAAGATCAAAGTTCTTTATGTGAAAGAGATGCATGTCATCCTTCACAATCTTTTCAACTTCTGAAACAACATCAATCTTATTGACGCTTTTGTCATCTGTTGGCGATTGTTGGCTCAAGTACCAATTTAGCTTCTCATTTTCCAAATCCTTTCGACTTTGTTCAACAATTGATTTTATCCACCTAGGTGCATTAGTACGGTGTGGGCCAAAAGACATATCATTTTCTCCAATGTGATAAAAAATTCCCTCAAGCCTTACTTTATTTCCTTTCTTACGGATTTCGCTGATTGATTCTTTTACAAAATTAATGAATTTTTCATATAAATTACGAGATTTTGCCATGCTCCCGTCAGGGGTCCAATCTATGATTTGAGAGCCACTATGAGTAAACTTTGCGATCGCAAAATCTCCGATATTTTTTTTATCTAGAAAGGATCCAAAGCTTAACTCGGGACCAAAGCTATCATAATAATTGACTACACCTAAAGGCTCCCACCCTTTCGAAACCTTATAACCTCCTCCAAGGCTATATTTATAAGCAACACCTAGATTATCTTTTAGGAGTAATTCCTGATCTTTTCTTTTTGTAATATCTTGTGTGAAAGCCCTCTCCCCTTCCATATTCCGATGACCAGCCATAATAAATAATTTCACTGTAGTATTTTTCGGATATGGCCATTCATTTAGTTTTCTTAATTCGTTTTCAGCTTGACCCAATGAACTCAAATATGCGTTGGCATAATTGAGACCATGCTGTAACTGCCCCAAAGTACCGTAATGATAATGGAGGCCTACTCCACCACCTATCTCGACCCCGATATGAGCTGTTGGAATATATTTTGCAAGTGAATCAGATTCAGTAACCTGCCTCTGACCTTTACTAATTGCATACATTCTTGGCCTAAGATCCATTCCCCAAATTGTTTTAGTACACAGTTCACCGATATAAAATTTTAGACCAGGTATCCCAAGATCCTCACGCCATCTTTTAAGAAAGTTTTGAAGATTTTCTCCATAATTATTCATATAGTCTTCATTGAACATGTCGTTCTCACCTTGATGCCACATGAAACCCTCAAGTTCATATTCAATGTTTTTTTTCTTCAGTTCATTAAGTGCACTTTTAACTAAATTCAAAGCTAGAGGATACATCTTAAATCCCGATGGCTTATCAGGATTCCAATCACCTCCGAGGTGCGTACCTCCCGCGGCACATTTGATAATAGCCACTGGCTCATTAATTGAGGTAGACACTTTTCTTGCAAAACTCATCTCTGGACCAACCACATTATTGACTGGATTAAGGGGTTCCCAATTGTCAGATTCGAATTTTCTCTCACGACCAATTGAATAATAAAACATGTTAGCTTCTTGCTTTTTTCCATATCCAACAAAAGGAGGGAAAGTATCTATTGCCTTAACATTGGAATCAGATCCAACCATGTTTGACTGGCCAGCAAAGATAAAAACTTTTAATTTCTTTTTGGCTTGAGAAGTATCTGTGAACAGTAGAATTGATACAACAATCAATAAGACTTTAAGACATTTTTTCATATCCCAAAAAACACTCTTTAATATGTTTTTACCAGTAATTTTACTTCACTGGGACAGAATGAATTAAAAAAGCATATTCCATCGCTAACTCACGATATTTATCATGCCTGCCGGAAGCGCCTCCATGACCTGAGTCAAAATTTGTTTTTAAAAGTAGAAGGTTATTATCCGTTTTTTTTGATCTTAATCGAGCAACCCATTTTGCCGGCTCCCAATACTGTACCTGTGAATCATTAAATCCTGTAGTCACTAAAATATTAGGATAATTGACAGATTTAATATTATCGTATGGGGAATAACTAAGCATATATTCAAAAACCTCTTTTACTGAAGGGTCTCCCCATTCATCAAATTCTGAAGTAGTCAGAGGAATTGAATGATCTAGCATTGTTGTTACACAATCCACCCAAGGAACGTCAGCTATAACCGAAGTAAAGAGTTCAGGCCTCTCATTAACAACAAATCCCATCAACAAGCCGCCAGCACTAGCACCACTGGCACATAATTTTTTATTAGAAGTATATTTGTTAGTTATTAAATACTCTGCGCAATCAATGAAATCATAAAATGTATTTTTTTTGTTCATTAATTTTCCCGCATCATACCAACTTCGACCCATTTCCTGACCTCCTCGAACATGAGCAATCGCATAGGCGAAACCCCTATCAAGAAGACTAATTCTAGTACTATTAAATGAAGGTTCACTATTATATCCATAAGCTCCATAAGCATAGAGAAGAAGAGGGAAACCTCCATCTTTACAAAATTTATCACTTTTATATATAACGGACATAGGAACCGTCGTGCCATCCCGTGATACAACCAAATGCCTTTCGGTTACATAGTCATTAGGATCATAATCACATAGAATGGTTTCCTTTTTGAGAGTACGTATTTCTTTTGTTCTTAAATTATATTCATATAGAGCTTCTGGAGTTTTGAGTGAACTAAATCCATATCGAACCCAATCTGTTTTTGATTCTAAATTAACATCTATCCAAGCAGTGTAAGTGGGCTCTCCAAAATCAATTTCATCAATTGTCTCGCCTTTCTGGTTAATGACTCTCAATTTTATGAGTCCATTCTCTTGGTCTTCTAAAACAATAAATTCCTGAAAAACCTCAAAATCGTTCAAGTATATACCCTCTCTATGAGGCAAAACTTCCTTCCATTTTGATCTTGATGTCTGCTTTTCTGTTGCAGACATAAGCCTGAAATTTTCTGCTTCAAAGTTGGTGCGAATATAAAAAAGGCCACCAACGTGATCAACATCATACTCAAGACCTCTGACTCTTTGATCAAATAATTTAAACTCAGAATTTGGTTCTGAGGAATCAATAAATCGGTATTCATCTGTCAATGTCTGACTGGATCCAATTATAACATATTTACCTGAACTCGAAGTATAAACATAACAGTAAAAAGTTTCGTCTTTTTCCTCATAAACGAGAACATCATTATCGGCTGAACAACCTAAACGATGTTTCCAAACTTGAAAACTTCTTAAAGTTTCTGGATCTTGTCGGGTATAAAAAAAAGTTTTATTATCAGAGCACCATGCATGACCTCCATCTATTGATTCGACTCGATCATTGAGTGTTTTTCGATTTTTGATATCAAAAATCTGAATTGTTCTTAGACCTCTACCTTGAGTATCCGTAGAGAAAATAATTAGATTTTGATTAGGGCTAACGTCTCCTTGATCAAAATCAAAAAAATCATATCCAGCGGACATGGCAGGGACGTCAAAGAGTAACTCCTCATTATTAATTAGTTCATTTTTTCCTCTGCGGTAAAATTTCGCATATTCCGAACCCAGTTCGAATCTTGTGTAGTAGACAAAATCTTTCCAAGGAATAGGGCAAGAGGAGTCATCCTGCTTAATTCTATTTTTGATTTCTTCAAATAATTCAGCTTGAAGGTTTTTGGTACTATCGAGAATGAGTTTAGTATACTCATTTTCTTCTTCTAGATATTCTATAACCTGAGGGTCATCTCGATTATTCAACCAAAAATAAGGGTCAGCCCTAAGCACATCACCATAGTTATGAACATGGTCACGTCTTTTTGCTATTGGTTCAGGAGGCCCTCCGGATTCTGGCCCATTCATAAAAATAAGTAGCTAGAAAAGAGCATTTACCATTCACTCCCTAGACCATGTCGTTCGGCGAGTTCCATGAGCTCAGGTTTCATAGGCCACTCGTCAGGCCTTAAACTTTCTACATGACGATTACTGGCACCTTTTAACATCATACATCCTGTATTATCACCAATTGAGGCTATCTCCTCAATTTCTTCATCACTAAATGGGCTGTTGATTTGTAACGAACCAAATTCCTTAACCAATTCCTCAATGGCTTTTGACTCCTCACCAGCTTCTTGAATAAAAGTTGGGACTACACTGCGAACTGGACCATGAGCCAAATTCCATAAGCAAGAAAAATGAAGTTCACTTAAATCATATTTAGATAATATTGGTCTCATTTTTTCAACGCTTTCTAGACCCCGCTCAACCCAACCAGTAGGCCTATAAGTACGGTGGTCTCCTTCTCGAAAATTGTGATTAGGTGTCATTGTACCATGAAAAATACCTCCATAATCAACAACCCTTGTTAAAATATTAATATCTGCTTTTTCTGCTGCTTTTAAACACAATCTACCAGGCCACGGCTCAAGTGGATTAAGAATGATCATTGCCCAATCAATTAAGTTACCAAACTCTTCAAAGTTATAAATAAGATCAAGGGTAAATCCATTAGCAGGACCCGGGGCAATACCAAGCATGTCGGTCAATCCAAGTTCTTTCAATTCAGACATTGCTTCCCAGACTAAAGGATCTGAATATCCCCGCTCGTCAGGGTTATGAAGCATCACAAGATCAAATTTATCAGCCGAGCAATTCTCCAATGACTTCTCCGCAGCCATTTTTAAAAATGATAAATACTCCTTTGGCGATCTTAGAGAAGGGTCACTGAATCTTGGGTACCCTTTGGAACCTTGTCTTTTCCCCTCATAAATATCATGACCCAACATTCCAACCAAACAATAAGTATTACGATCAATTCCACGGAGAGCTTGCCCTAAAATCTGATCTGCTCTACCTACTCCATATACATCTGAAGTGACAAAAGTTCTGACCCCTGAGTCATATGCCAGTTGAATGAGTGATATAAAGCGCTCTTCACTGAGAGATTCACCAAAATGCATGAAGCGGCCCCCGCTCCATGTACCAAATGCCGTATGTGTTAAATCCATGCTGATATTAAAGCAACTAAACTTGAAATATCCAGAATAAGGTGATCATGGGAAGCAACTAATTGAACTATTATTGCCCGCAAACAGAAACTGCTATATGCCGCTTATGAGGAGCTCTACGATGCTCAAAGAGAAACAAGCCTTGCCATGTGCCTAGGACCATTTCACCATTCATTATTGGTACATTTTTATCAACATCAGTTAGACACATCCTTATATGAGATGGCATATCATCACTACCTTCATAAGTATGAACAAAATATGGAGTGTCTTCTGGAACTAAATGGTCAAAAAATGCATGGAGGTCAGTACGTGCAGAATAATCAGCGTTTTCCATAACAATTAAGGAACAACTAGTATGCCTTACAAAAACAGTTACAAGACCATTAGTGATACTACTCTTAGAAACGATTGAATTAACTTCTTGGGTTATCTCGTAAGTACCTTTTCCACTGGTAGATATATTGAAACTATCAGTCAAAACATTCATTCTGAAATACAATATAGATAATTATCAGATCGCAAAAATATCGCACCGTCACTCATTGCGGGCGTTCCATGAAACTGACTATCATCACTTAATATCTTATTATGAGAGATAAGCTCAAATTTTTTATCAGCATTAAAAACAAAAGTACCTCCTCTCCTGCTTACCACATAAATCTTACCCCCGGCACAAACGGCTCCAGCATAAAAAGGCTTACCTTTCGATCCCTTACCTCTAGCATCCAACCGTTCACGAAACAACATCTCACCCGATAAAGCATCAGCGCAACACGCATAGCCAGTATCACTAGCCCAATAAAGTCGTCCATCAACAAGAACAGGAGTGGGAACATAAGAAGATTGGTTATCTTCCCAAATCATTGCCTCTTCAGATAACTCCCCTTTTTGTTTATCAATTTTCATAGCGCATCGCCGCAAGCTTGGGTAACCTCCAAAAATATAAACTGTATCTTTTCCTATAACAGGACTGGGAGATACGTTGCCAGTGATATTAGTTTTGCCAAACCACCTTAGTTTACCTGTCTCGGGATTCATTCCCCAAAGTTCACCTGGCACGGGCAACACAAGGTCAAACCTACTTTCTTTTGATTTCATTATCACCGGAGTGGCATAAGTCATTTCAAGACTGTCAGCTTGTGATTTCCACTTTTGTTCGCCATTTTTAGGATCCAATCCATATAAAGCTAGTGATTCCTCTGCAGCACTCACGATAAGAATATTATTAAAAAAAATAGGGCTCGCAGCTGAGCCCCATTTCCGGCTAGTAGAACCGGTACCAAGATTCTTTTGCCAGAGTTTTTTTCCATCGAGATTATAAGAATGAACTCCACTCTTTCCTAGATAAACAAAAAGCTTATTAGAAGCCACTACAGGTGTATTTGATGCATATCCATGTTCGGTTAAAAAACCTCTGTATGGGTCCTCAGGCAAGCTGGCATCTACATCATCTTTCCATATTACAGTTCCATTTTTTTTATCTATGCATAAAACATGCCTAACCAATTTGGAAGTATCTTGACTACCCTCTTTAACTCCAGAAAAACTCGTTATAAAAACTCTATTCCCAAAAATCACAGGGCTTGAACTGCCAGGGCCAGGTAATTTACATCTCCATAATATATTTTTCTTTTCATCCCAATCAATGGGCACTGGATTTTCACCAATACCTTGCCCGTTAGTTCCTCGAAAGCGCTTCCAATTTTCACCCATGCTAAAGGGAATCATTTTAACAGTTAAAAATAAAAAGGTGAAAAACGTAAACTTATTCATTTTGTTTTATTATTTATTTAATTATGGAGAAGTGCCTTGAAACTGTGGGTCAGTCAAAGTTTTCAAAAATGCAACGATAGCTTTTTGATCCAATTCATTCAATTGAATTCCTTGAACTGGATGCTTAGCGAGGTTCGGATCTAAAGTTTCAGACCTATGAACACTAGAAGTGTAATGAGAAACAACTTCTTCCAACGTTTTGAATCTTCCATCATGCATGTAAGGGGCAGTAAGCTCAACGTTACGAAGCGATGGAGTTGAAAAAATACGATTTTCTTCGTTCCTTAATTTTTTTGGCTTTAAACCGTTATCATGAAATTCATTATCTGTGAAAAGAGCCCCGCCATGACAATGAAAACAATCTGCACCAAAACTAGCTAATCTAGGCTCATACTCAGTCATAAATAATTCAAATCCTCTCTTCTCAATTTCTGTCATCTCCAATTTTCCTGACATCGCTCGGTCAAATTTGGAATCATACGAAGTTAGTGTCAGAAGGTAATTTTCAAGAGCCAATCCAATTTTTTCTCCTGTAACTGCGTCATCATTAAATGCCTTAGAAAATAAAGATTTGTATTTTTTATCTTTAGATATTTTATGCACAACAGTTTCAATCGAATTATCAAATTCTATATGATTAGTAATTGGTAATAGAGCCTGATCACGAAGAGATGGAACCCGCCCATCCCAAGAGAACCTTTTTTTCCAAGCCAAATTAAAAAGAGGCATTGAATT
>PAHQ01000039.1 GCA_002705125.1 Verrucomicrobiales bacterium
AGAAAAATCATCTGCATCCATCCTTGCTATTAGTTCTCCATTGGCAGATATCCTTCCTGACTCAATTGCCTTCGAGACTCCCTTGTTTGATTTAAATTCGATTATTTTGACTCTCGAGTCCTCACTTGCCAGTTGATCGCAGGTATTAGATGTTTTGTCTGAAGAACCATCATTAATGATGATCAATTCAAGATCCGAAAAGGATTGATTGAGACAACTAAAAGCGGCTCTGAATAAGGTGTCCTCAGCATTAAAAACTGGGAGAAGAACAGAGATCTTTGGCATTATTTATTCGTTGAGTGACTTCGAGAAGGCTTCAATATTTTGATCAACCTGTAAAAACTCTATCATCATCGGAGAGCAGCATATTTCACAATCGTAATCAATTTCGGTTGGCAATTCTGAAGGAGGAGGGCTTAGAATTTCAAAGTTCTCAAAGCATGTCGGGCAGGTAATTGACACTAGTTCCATTAGATTAATTATAATTTTGGAAATTTGTAAAGCGGTCTTCTTTTATCGTATTCCTTACGAGGTAACAAAATATAATGAGGATTCTTTTTTTCTTTTAGAAATTTGATTAAGTTTTCTATATTAGTAATGCTCATGACAGTGCAACCGGTTGTTCTTCTTTCAGGAGTTCTTCTAACATGAAAAAATATAGCACTTCCATAACCTGGCTTAGGTAGGTTGCTGTTGTGACGTATTTCAATTAACCAACGATAAGCAGGGTCGCCTAGACGCATCCTTTGTGATTCAAACCAGTTAGGTTTATCTTTTAATTTCTCAATTTTAACGTGCTGGTTGTAGAAAGGGTTTTTAGGATCATCAACCCAAGCATCATGTTCGGAAATTTTATGATATGGGTAATCAGAGCCCTTAGGTAATGATTCTGATTCACCATAGACTTTTCCAACTTTAAAAATTCCTGCAGGAGATCGACCATCTCCTTCGATTTTCATTTTTTCTTTTTGAGTTGGGTGAACGCCGATACCCCAAGCTAAGCCATTCTTACCCAAAAGGACTGGAAAGTGCTCTTGAAAAACTGAAGACCAAGTCCCGTTTACCCTTTTTTCAAAACAGACTAATTTTCCTTTTGTACTTGCCCAATTCTCAGTAACCACAATTAATAATTGGTTCACTTCTCTCAGCTCATTTCTTATTATGGGGGTGCTGGCCCATGAACATGGAAGTGTGCTCAGAGCCAAAAGAGCAAACATTAATAAGCGCATTGGACTTTTCTTATTTTGATTTTAGCGAGGCGANTAGCTTTTCATGAATACCTCCAAAGCCTCCATTACTTAAGACAACAATAATATCACCTTCCACGGTTAATGNCGCTATTTTCTCGGCGATGCTTTCTGGGGAAGTGCCGATAAAAGCCTGCTTTCCTTTTGAGTTGAGTCCTGAGATGACAGATTCAACATTTAATAATTCTCCATCAGGCACTTTCTCTGGATTAGGAACTTCACTGATAAATATTCCATCAGCCAAGGATAATGATTCTTCAAGCTCTNCCTGCATTAAATTGCGCCTACTCGTATTAGATCTAGGTTCNAATATTGCCCATATTTTTGATTCTGAGAATCTTTGTCTTAATGCACCAATGGTTGCGGTAATTGCAGTAGGATGGTGGCCGAAATCGTCAATGACTTTTACTCCTGCCTCTTCACCTCTTAATTCTTGTCTTCGTGCAATGCCTGAAAAATTTGAAATGGATTTACTAATGCTTGCGTTCTCGACACCTGTAAAAATTGAAACAGCAATAGCCATTGCCGCATTACGAACATTAAATTCCCCATTCATCGGAAATTCATAGCGCTCACCTTTGATTGTAAAAGACGAACTTGATGATTTGAATTCGATGTTTTCTATTCTGTAATCACAATTTTCAGCAGTTCCCACAGTTTTGACTGGAGAGTGACAGTTCGCTGCGACTTCTACAGCGTTTGAATCATCTCCATTAACGAAAANAATCCCATTTTCAGGAACTATGTTAAGCATTCTTTTGAAGCTTAACTTAATTTCATCAAGGTCATTAAAAATATCAGCATGATCAAACTCAANATTATTNACGACAACGATTTCAGGCATGTAGTGAACAAATTTTGANCGNTTNTCAAAAAATGCTGTATCGTACTCATCTCCTTCGATAACAAAAAAATCTGAATCAGTAAACCTTCCGCCCTGACCAAGATCTAGAGGAATACCTCCAATCATTATGTTTGGGTTATATCCACTGTAATTAAGAACATGAGCAATAATTGATGAGGTGGTCGTTTTNCCATGAGTTCCTGTAACTACTATATTGCGTTTGCCCTGTAGAAAATATCTTTTGATGAGTTCGGGCAATGATGTGTAGGGTAACTTACGGTTCAGAACCGATTCAACTTCAACATTTCCTCGGCTCATTGCATTNCCTATCACAACTAGACTCACGTCATCAGGTACATTTTNTGGATCATGGCCGACTGAAACTCTGATTTCNCTTTCNCGAAGAAATTCAGACATTGGAGGGTAAACATTTTGATCAGAACCGCTGACTTCATGCCCTCGATCTTTCATTGCGGCAGCGACTGCGCCCATAGCAGTCCCACATATTCCTATAAAATGGAAACGCTCATTTTTATGTTCATCCGGAGTCATTTAATATCCTCATATCTTCAGTCGTGAGGATAAACTTTCAACCTATAAACTCGCACTCTTGGTTAGATAGTCAGGAAATGAACAAATTCAAATTTTGGATATATACGTATTAACAGGATTTTTTTATTGAAGTTTTTANAAATGCCGCCAATAGAGGCTTGTATATACAAAAAAACCCGAGAAAACCAAAAGATCTTCTCGGGTTTTGTGATTTTTAGTGTTTTTATTCCTCTAGAGCAGGGCGTCCCTTTTTCTCTCCGCGAGGCCCTTTAGGCTTTTTACCATCAGGTCTTGGTCCACGAGGTCCTTTTGACTTAGATCNATCTGGACGCACTGGCTTTGTTTCATCAGGNCTTGGTCCACGAGGTCCTCTTTGTCTGCCTGCTTCGCCNCCATTCTTNCGACGCTCGGCCATCTTAGCGATAGCTGCTTTGATCTCTTCATCGGAAAGTTTTCCGTCTTCATCGCTGTCTGCGCGCTTCGTGAACATTTCAGCGAATTTTTCGTTATCAGCTAACCTTTGCTTGATTGTCTTAANCATTTCTTCAGGAGAACGTTCANGGCGGGCTCCTCGTTGTCCACCTTGAGGGCGTTCAGGGCGTTCAGCAGCAGGCTTTCCTTTACCTTTTTTCTTACCTTTCTTTTCCCCTTCTTGAGCAATAGCTGAAGCGGACATGACAGCAAGAACAACAGTGCTAGCAATTAATTTAGTTAGTTTTAGTTTCATATATTTTTTAGAGTTAAATTTGGTGAGCAAGTAGAAAGTATTTTTTCTAAGATCGGTCACTTATAATATAGATATTAACATTGATACATTACAGTAAGATGATGAGAGCAATGTTTATGAGTCTAAGCGATTCAAACTGAACTTAATAGATTTAGCATTTTCACATAAAGAAGCGTTCATTTTTAATGATAAAGCTTCTGCGCAAGCTTTGGACAGGGAAAGACCTAGCCCAATGTGAGAGCTATCTGATCGGGAATTATCAGCTCTCCAAAACCTTTCAAAGAGGTGGTCCAACATCTGAGATTCCATGTCATCCACACTATTAGAAATTCTTAAAATTTCATCAGATGAATTACTCTCTGCTTGAATTATGATTTCACCTTTCTGTGGAGTGTATTCTGCAGCGTTTGATAAAAGATTATTTAAGATTGTACGAAAGATTCCGATGTCAGTATCGATTACCGTTCCTTTATCTATTTTTATATCAACTTTGATGTTTTTGTCGCTTATTTGGTTTTCATGCTTTTCGAGACATTCCTTCATTATTGTTTTCAAACAAAGCTCTTCAATTTTTAGCTCCTCTTGACCGTTTTCAAAACGATTTAAGCTTAATAATGTTTCAATGGTGTCTTGTAGTTGCTGAGCAATTTCGAGAGTTTCTGAAGCGTAATTTTCATTCTTTTTTTCAGGCCACCGTAAAGCGACCTCTGACATCATTTTAAGTTCTGCGATTGGAGTTCTCAATTCATGAGCAAGATCACTACTAAATTGTCTTTCTCTGTTAAATCCAGACTCAAGTCTAACCATGAGGTCATTTAGATGGTCAGTGATAGGGGAAAGCTCAATAGGAATGCCGTCTTTTGAAAATCGATGACTTAAGGAGGAGGAGTTAACAGATGATAAATTATTTCCCATCAAGTTTAATGGTGAGAGCCCATTCCTTAACGCTAAGCTTACCAGTAAAAATGATAGGAAGCCGGCAATTATTCCAACCGCGATTATAGCAAACAACAGGAATTGTAGAGTTTGCTCCATAGACTTTGTGTTCAGTGCAATGGTTGCGATTTGGGGTGTATTTCTAGGAGGGGCTTCATCTTGAATCTGAATGTCTGAATCGTTACCAGGTGGAACTACGCGATCAGGACCCCTTGGCCTTCCTCTTGCTCGAGGAGGGCGAAATCTGAAAGTCATTGCCCTATAGCTATCTCCCTCGTTGAAAATACTACTAAAGGTTGGCTCACTAAGGTTTTCGGTATTTTGAGGGAATGGAAAGTCTTTTTCTGAAAGACCTTTTGACTGTCTGATAGTAGTTCCATTTGCAGACCATATTCTATACTTGGGTGGATTATCTTTAATGAAATCCGTTAAGCTTTGGGTGATTCTTAAATCAGGAGGCCGTCTATTTTCCCCATTTTGAAAATTTTCTCTAGCCAGTCTTGACATCAAATAATCAGGCCTAGTAGGTCCTTCAGTCCTTTGCGACAGCCCTCCAAAAAATCTAATGGCGCTTTGTAGTCTTAATAATTCCGAGTCAATCTTGGTCAGTTCACTCTTTTTCACTGCCAAGTAAATTCCAATGCCGGCTATTGCCCAAAGAGTGCTGAGTCCCATGAGAAGCCAGATAAATAGGCGCTTGCGAATTGAACTCATGAGTTTTGCCTTACCAATATGTAACCTTGACCTCTTCGAGTTTGTATGAGGTCATCGTCATTATCGTCATTAGAAATTTTTCTCCTAAGATTACATATTGCAGAATCTACGACATTACTCATAGGGGAAACTAATTCATCGTAAATGTGCTCCTCTATTTCGGTTCTTGAAATTACTGAACCTTCCTTCATTACAAGATATTCTAAAATTGCATATTCTCTTGCTGTGAGTTCGATTAATTTGTCGTTCTTTTTTACAGTTTTTGCCGACGTATTGATAACCAAGTGATCTATTTTAATTGAAGGTGTTGATTTTTGATATGACCTCCTGCATAAGGCTTCAATTCTGGCTAAGAGTTCTTCAAGGGCAAAAGGCTTTATCAAATAATCATCAGCGCCCTTTCTCAGGCCTTTTACTCTGTCTGCTATTGTATCTTTAGCAGTTAAAAGAATAACTGGGGTGTGGTCATTGAGGTCTCTTAGCTTTTGTAAGACCTCAAGTCCATCAATTCCCGGAATCATAATATCTAGTAAAATGATGTTATAGGAATTTTCTTGAGCCATCCAAAGTGCATCATTGCCGTTGTCCGCTGAGTCTACAGCATAACCGGTTTGCTTAAGTGCTTGTGCTATGGCTTCTCTTAACCTGTTTTTATCCTCTACCAGTAAAATGCGCATAATTGGTAATTAGTACTTATCATTATAGGACGGATTAATGACTAGATCATTACGTCTTATTAGTTCTAACTAAAATAAGAATAGCCTATAGGGAAACGCCCCTTTTCCACGGTAAAAAGTCATCTTGTCCTAAAAGGACTGCTTTAGGAGAATACCTTCCACTGGCTGTCTCGATTAATAAATTTAAAAGATCTTTACCTAAATCGTTAATTGATGACTCTCCTCTTATTATAGAGCCGGTATCAAAATCAATGAGGTCTGGTAATTTATTAGCAAGTTCAGTGTTTGTTGAAATCTTTAATGTTGGAGTGATGGGGTTTCCGGTCGGTGTGCCGAGGCCGGTGGAAAAAACCATTAGGTTAGCACCTGAACCAGCCATTGCGGTCGTAGATTCGACGTCACCGCCAGGAGTACAAAGTAGAGAAAGACCTTTCTTCTTTATTTGTTCTGGGTAATCAAGAACATCAACTATCGATGAAGTTCCTCCTTTCTTCGCAGCTCCTGCAGATTTTATAGCATCGGTAATGAGTCCGTCGCGAATATTACCCGGAGATGGATTATCCTTAAATCCTGACCCATGCTCTTCGGCACGAGAATTATATAGTTTCATTAAATGGGCAAACTTTTCGGCGAGTGCATCAGTTTCACAGCGGTTACATAATTCTTGTTCTACTCCACAAAGCTCAGGAAATTCAGATAGGATAACTGACCCATTGAGTCCAACTAAAAGGTCTGCGCACTGACCTATTGTTGGATTAGCTGATATCCCGGAGAATCCATCAGAGCCTCCACACTCGACCCCTAAGCTTAATTCAGATAAAGGAGCTGGTGTTCTCTTGCAATTGTTCGCTTCAATTAATCCAATAAATGTTTCCCTGATCGCATTATTGAGCATTTCTCGTTCAGAACCATATTTCTGTTGTTCAAAAATGAGGAGAGGTTTTTTGAAATTTGGATCCCTATTTTCTATTTCCTCTTCAAGTATGCTTACTTGTGCGTTTTGACAACCCAGGCTTAGAATGGTAGCCCCAGCAACATTAGGGTGAGTGATGTAACCTGCAATAAGACCACACAAAGTTTTAGCATCATCACGAGTTCCACCACAGCCTAATCCATGATCTAAAAATTTCAGGCCATCGACATTAGCAAATAATGGTTTCTGAGATAATTTATCAGATCCTGATGAAATTTTATTGAGTTTTTCCTTATCGGCTCCGTTTTCAAATGATGACCTTAACTCTTGAGCAAACGTAGTGTAAGGATCGTCAAAAGAATATCCTAGCGTTTTTCTTAAAGCGCTTTTAAGCATTTCAAGGTTTCTGGATTCGCAGAAGACTAATGGTATAAATACCCAGTGATTAGCGGTACCTACTTTTCCATTTGAACGGTGGTATCCATCAAACGTCTTATTTTTCAGATCACCTAGGTCGGGTTCTTTCCAAGTAAACTCTAAATTTTTTCCTGTATAGGTTGAAGATTTGTGTGCCACGTTTTCAGTGGTGAGTAACTGCCCTGGTAGAATTGTTTGGGTCGCAGCTCCAACAGTTACGCCGTACATAATTATTTCATCACCAGCTTCAAATTTTATAGAAGTCAATTTCTGTTTGGCGGGAACATATTCCTTAGTAATTAGGCCAGGCTCAATTTCTATTGAGGGTTCAATATTCTTTAATGCGACCAAAACATTATCATTGGGGTCAACTCGGATTGCGGTTTTGTAGTCCATTTAGCTTTGAAGTATTACATTAAATGCTTATTTTTTTTATTCAAACTTTCCTAATATAGAGGAAATATATAGCTCTACTATTGTGTTAATTATGTACTAGATGTATTCTATTTCATAATGTCAATTAAGCCGGAAGATCCGAAATATAAGGAGTTTCAAAGGACTAGAAAAAGCCTAATTGAGCGCCTTAATGATTGGGAAGATCAAAAAAGTTGGGATGATTTTTACCGGACTTATTGGAGGCTAATATATGGGGTTGCTATGAAGTCTGGACTTAGAAATGAAGAGGCTTTTGATGCAGTGCAAGAAACTGTCATTGCTATAGCTAAACAGCAAAAGGAAGGAAAATATGATCCTGAACAAGGTTCGTTCAAAGCTTGGCTAATGAATCTTACAAGATGGAGAATTGCTGACCAGTTTAGGAAAAGAAAAAAAGATAAAGATATCATTGATTATGGGGACCAAGAAGATGATTCAGGAGGGTCTCCAATTGATAAAATAGAAGACCTTGATGGGCCGCTTTTGGAAAGAATTTGGGAAGCAGAGTGGAAAAAAAGTTTAACTGACCGAGGGATAGATAAAGTTAAAGATAAAGTGTCACCAAGACAGTTTCAGATTTTTGACTGTTATGTTGTACAAGGGTGGGAAGCGGAAAAGGTTAGAGATGAACTAGGTGTTAGTATTGCACAGGTTTATCTTGCAAAGCACCGAGTAGGTTCAATTTTGAAAAAAGAAATTCAAAAGCTAGAAAAAGAACTCTTTTAATATGCCTGAAAAAACCCCAACAATTCCTGATCACGAGATCATTGGGAAGATTGGTAAAGGGTCTTACGGAGAGGTTTGGCTTGCTCGGGGTGTGACAGGCGTAATGAGAGCGGTTAAAGTTGTGAGTCGAACAGACTTTGAGCTTGATAAAACATTCGAGAGAGAATTTGAGGGAATAAAAGTTTTTGAGCCCATTTCTCGAAGGCATCCAGGGCTCGTAGATATTCTTCATGTTGGTAGAAATTATGAGGATAATTTTTACTATTATGTCATGGAACTTGCCGATGATCAGGTTGCTGGGTCAGTCATTGTTCCTGATCAGTATGCTCCTAAAAATTTATCTAATGAGATAAGTAATCAGGGTAGAATCCCTCTTAAGATTTGCCGTGAGTGGGGGGTAGTAATGGCTGATGCATTACATCATATTCACGATGCAGGCTTGGCTCACCGAGATATAAAGCCATCTAATGTCATCTTTGTTGGCGGAGTTCCCAAGATAGCGGATATAGGTTTAGTTGCTGTAACTGGACAACGCACTTTTGTTGGGACTGAAGGGTTTGTTCCACCCGAAGGTCCAGGGAAACCGCAAGCAGACATCTATAGCTTAGGAATGGTTTTATATGAGATGAGCTCTGGAAGAGATAGATTTGACTTTCCTTCGGTGACAGAATTTAAGGGCAAGGAACATGAGAAAATTATATGGCATAAGCTCAATGAAATAATTTGTAAGGCTTGCTCTAATACTGCCTCAAAGAGATACAAGACGGCTGATAAAATGAAAGAGGACTTTTTATCACTAGATAATTACTCTGCTTCTATCAGAGGTTATAAGAAACTGAGTCTCGTTGCGGCCGCNTCATTGCTNTTGGTTNTGTTTTTTTATTTTTTTCAAAAAGATGAGNCAGAAGTCATTACTGTTAAAGTAGCTAAGGAAGTAGCTGAAGTAGAGGAGGGGNCNAGTGATGAAAACAAAATAGATATTCAAAAAGAGGACTCTAAGAATCCTTCTGGTTCAAAAAATAAAATTGGGAATGTAAGGATAGCTTCAGTTCCTGTCGGGGCTAGTGTTTATAAGATATCTAAGGGAGATAGAGAGTTTTTAGGAAAAACATCACCAGACTTATTTTTAACAAATGTTTCTGTTGGCGAAGTAAGGTATGAATTGAAGTTGGAGAATTATCGTTCACAAATTGTGGAAGGAAAAGTTTTCGCTAATGAAACGCTTCCGCTTGGTGGTAGATTGGAATTTTTCAGTCCGCCAAAGTATGGAGAGAATTGGAAAAACTCCATAGGAATGAATTTTNGNTTCAAAGATAATGAGCACTGTTCGTCAAAACCCATTGATATAAAATTGTTTAAAGAATTTTTATTAGATAATGATGATATTTTTGATTTTCATGAAGCTAAGATTTTGATTGNTGGTAGTGGTTCACAAGAATTGAATGAAACTCCCCTTGTGAGTGAAAATACTGCTAAGGCTTTCTATGAATGGTTAACAAAAGTTGAAAGATCTAAAGGATTTTTATCAGGAAAGCAATTTTATAGGTTAAGATTGGATGTCGAACATGAGAAGGTGGAGGTCAAATACGGCAAAGATGTTTTTGAAAAGCGGTTTCCTTTATTTGCATCCGTTCAAAGCCCTGCCACTGCTCAATTGAGCGTTAGTTCGTATCCAAGTTCAGCATCCGTTTATATAAATGATAGGCTTCTTGGAGAAACAAATCTGTCACTCGAGGATATGAAACCTGAATCCTTGGAGATCTTATTTAGACTAAAGGGTTATCGTGATGAGATTAGACTAATCGAACTTCAGCCTTTCTTCGAACATTTCGTTAATGTTAAAATGCGTTTAAGCGTGGGGATTGATATGACAAAAGAGTGGAAGAATAGTCTTGGAATTCAAATGATTCCTTTAAGAGAGGGGCTGATGTTGGCTGCGATAGAAACTAGACACAAAGATTATGAATATTTTTGCACACACAATAATATCAAAAGTAGTCGTGTTAATAATTCTGCTAANTTAGNCGATCACCCAATAGCAAATATTACTATTAAAAAGATAAGAGNTTTTTGTAATTGGTTGACTGATCATGAAAGAGAAAAAGGCTTAATTAGCTATTCGCAGCGCTATGGATTGCCTAAGGATGAGGACTGGAGTATTGCAGCAGGTTTAACTAATGAAGGTGGTGCTAGTCCATCTCAAAGAGACAAGTTAATTGAAGGTGTGTTTCCTTGGGAGGGAACTTGGCCGCCATCGCCGAAGGCGTTAAATCTTGCTGATAAGTCTGCAAGTAATTGGGCCACTGAAGGTGAGTATTTATCCTCATACTCTGATGGGTTTTCTTTATCTGCACCAGTCGGCAGTTTTCTGCCTAACAGTAAGGGGTTTTACGACATTTCAGGAAATGTTTGGGAATGGGTTGATGAATTATATGGTGGAGATTCCAACTTCAAAGAATGGCTAGTTGCCCGAGGCGGCGGTTATGAGTCTCACCTCAGAAAGAAATTTCTAGCTTCTTACAGAAATGTTCAGCCGCCAGAAACAAATGGTCCCATGTATGGATTTAGAATTGCTCTATTTGAGGAAGAGTTATGAGAATTAAGGTGATAATCTTTTATGCAATGTATATGAATTTACATTAGCAATTTTTAGTAGTGTTCGTTATTATTCATAACAACAAATAAAACATTCTATTACATGGTTGATATTGACATTAATTACACTGGTGAACTTCACTGNACTGCTAATCATTTGCCGTCAGGAGTAATGGTTGAAACTGATGCTCCTGTGGATAATCAGGGTAAAGGAGAGTCTTTTTCACCTACTGACTTATGTGCTAGTTCATTAGGGGTATGTATGTTAACAATTTTGGGTATTGTTGCTCAGAATAATGGCATTGATCTTGCAGAAGCTAAGGGGAGGGTAACAAAAGAAATGAGCGAGGACTTACCAAGAAGAATTTCTAAAATATCTATCACAATTGAATTGCCGCTCTCTTCTAATCACCCTAAAAAAGAATTTATTGAGGAAGCGATGATGAATTGCCCTGTACATCATTCGCTTAACCCTGAAATAGAAAAAAACATCATTTTTGTTTGGCAGGATAATTAAAGGATTGCCCTTTTTAATTAATTATAAGATCACAAATAACCATTCGATGGTCTGAGTTTTTGGTCTTCACTGATCTTGAATCAATTATTGAAAAATGATTGCTTGGATATATGTGATCTATCCGAATAACTGGNAAATAATTTGTAAAAGTATTACCCACCCCTTTTCCTGCTTCATCAAATGCATTAGTGAACTTTTCAGGTATTACTTCATAGAGATTACTTTGATATGAAGAATTAAAATCCCCTCCAAATATTATAGGCTTATTGCTAGATTGCTTTTTTAATTCCTCCAACAAATATACTAATTGATCGCGTCTTTCTGCATTCCTTTGAGTGTGCTCTCTCCAGCATTCAATATTCCATAGGTCCCAGCGGGTAATAGCTCTTTCTAAATGGAGACTTAGGAGTTCTATTTCAGTACCATTTGTTATTGTTAAAGTGGCTCCTGTGGCATGATTAAATAGAACTGATGGATATTTCTTCTTCTTNAGTGTGCCTTTGGCAATTATGGCGCAGTCCCAACCACCTATGACTTCGTATNCGTTATTACCCAATTCGCCTATCAACGATGTTAACTCTTTAGGAGATGGAGATTCCTGTGTAAGGATTATATCAGGATTAAAATCCAGGGATTCTCTAACAATATTNAGATTACGNCCATTACAATTGATTGTTACGACCCTTATTGAATTAGGATTAGATATATTTTTTGATTTTCCCAATGTCGGACTAACTCCTTTACGAAGGGACCTAAATTCATCTGCTAAAATGCATGTAGTGAGTATCCAGCATCCACAAACTATTAATGGTAAAGTTTTTCTTATAAANAGCATCGATAGTANGCAGATCATGATTCCAATGGTAGACCAAACCCAGATTGGAGGGATGTTTAGCGCTGAGAGTCTGTCGTGCCTTATTCCTANTGAGATTATGANCAATAAATTTAACCCAAAAGAAATCAATACAAGAGCACGGCCCATGTANAAAGAAAATGACTTAAGCAAATTTATAAATCTGCTATATTTGAACTTTCTCACCTTAATTTGATCGTCGCTAATATTTGCATCAAATGCAAATAAAGTTACCCAATGTTAATGGGGGGGCAGGTGAAATGACTGGTATTTTATAAAATCTTAATAATTAAAGAGCTCGTTTTCACTGAAGAATCGTTTTAGCTCGTCATTTGCNGAATCCACAGAATCTGAGGCATGACATACATTCTTCATGGTGCCTACACCATAATCGCCTCTAATAGTTCCCTTGTCTGCTACAGAGGAATCTGTTGGTCCGAGTAATTCGCGGACCTTGGCAATAGCATTTTCACCTTCTAGTGCAAGGGCAATCACTGGTGACGCCTGCATGAAATTAACGATCTCAGGAAAGAATGGTCGGTCTGCTACGTGTGAGTAATGCTCTTCAAGAAGTTCAGTAGAAAGCTCAATCATTTTCATACCTCTAATGGTAAACTGCTCGTTTTCGAACCGTTTTAGTATTTCACCTACTAATTTATTTTGAACGCAATCTGTTTTAAAAAGGATGAGTGTTGTTTCTTTGGACATTTTAAAAGGTATGAGATTTTAATAATAAATGCCTCATGCCATACAAAAGTCAAAAGGCATTACATCATTTAATGCCATACTAAATTTTTAGAGATANGTTTTGAGGCGGTTCCTCCAGCCCTTAAGCCACATTGATTCATTTTTNGGTGCATTTTTTACCCTACGGGTTAAAACCTTTTCAGCGGCGATTGAAAATTCTTTTGAGGCGAGTTCGAGTTTTTTTGGGTAATTCATTTCTTCAAGGACCTGTAGCATTCCCCATCCCTTTCCATTATACCTTTCGCTTTTTTTTGTGCCTTCACCTTTGAAATTAATATAGTCCATTAGCGCATATTTTCCTTTTGTTGTTTTTGCTAAGGTATAGAAATTTGAAACTACACGTTCTCTATTTTGGCCTGATATGGCTGCAACCATTTTTGGGAGAGCGTTTTCTAGTCTTAAAAGAATGAACTCAGTCTGTAGGGGAATAGTTTGATACAATAGTGACCTTAGTTCTTTCATTTTAACTGAATCCTTTGATTTGATGAATTCGTCTCTTGTTTCCCACGGGCAATGTTTATTTAAGGTGAATTTAGGAACGTCTACCCCTTTTAGTGCCAGATAATTAATAAGTTTTGGGAAACTTTCATCAAAAGGGCCTGGTCGTTTTCTATGATACCAAATGAAATGCCCAATGCCCAGCGAAGCAAAGTATTCACCCTTATTCCACGAGGTTAGTCCTTCGAAAGTTCCTCCACATTCATTGTACCATATTTTTTTGCCAATTGACTTAGCTTCACTAGTTGAAACAATAATTTTCGAATTAGTCTGATAATTATGAGTCGTTTTATGGGTTAAATTCTCAGATGTTGTTGTTGTGCAAGAAGTAAGCAAATAGTTTACTGCCAGTGCTAGAATGAATTTTTCTATTTGATGGTTCATTACTTAGATTGAGCTTCTAGTTTTTTAAAATAATCACTAATAAAGATAAGGAATTCTTTAGTAAGTATCGACAAATTTAATTTCAGGGTTAGTTTGGCATAATTATCGCGAAGACTAATTTAATTTCATGATACTATTTGCTCCAAAGGAAATAGACGAACGAGAGACTCGTGCTGCCATCACACCTAGTACTGCCAAAATATTGGTCGATAAGGGTATTGAGGTGAAAGTGGAAAAAGGTATTGGAAAATTGAGTGGTTACGAGGACCAAGACTATTTAGATGCGGGGGCTCAAGTGTTGAGTGACAGGCTAGGGGCTCTTTCTAAATCAGACATTGTTTTTCGAGTTAGAAAACCATCAATCGAGGAGATAGAAACGACTAAAGAAGGTTGCATTCATTTGAGCTTCTTGGATCCGTTTAATGACCCTGAATCTCTAAATGCAATGGCTTCAAATGGAGTCACTGGAGTCAGTCTAGAAATGATTCCAAGGACAACCTTGGCTCAAAAAATGGATGCTCTCAGTTCACAGGCGAATATTGCTGGATATACATCAGTTATATATGCTGCAGAGAGGCTTGATAAAGTGCTTCCAATGATGATGACTCCTGCAGGAACAATTTCACCTGCCAAATTCTTTGTTATAGGTATTGGAGTTGCCGGTCTTCAGGCCATTGCCACTGCTAAGCGTTTAGGTGCAAGAGTTACTGCTTTTGATGTGAGGCAAGAAGCATTAGAGCAGGCTGAGTCATTAGGAGCAAAGGCGCTCAGAATTGATCTTGGAGGAGAAGATAACGAGGGTGGGCAAGTGTATGCAAAAGAATTAACTCCAGACCAATTAAAAAAACAAAGAGAGGCTCAGGCTAAAGTTTGTGAAGATTCGGATGTCGTTATAACTACTGCCAAAGTCTTTGGAAGAAAGTCACCGATTCTTCTCAAAAAAGATGTTATTGATCGAATGAAAAATGGAAGCCTTATTGTTGATTTGGCTGCAGAGTCGGGAGGAAATGTAGAAGGAACAATAGTTGATNAGGAGGTGGTAACAGAAAANGGCGTTCGAATTGTAGGGCTGAGTAATTTTGAAGGGATGGCTGCATACCATGCAAGCCAAGTGTTTTCTGCGAACTTAGGAAGCTTTGTTGAGCATTTTTGGAACGATGAAGAAAAAGTTTTTAATCTGGATTTAGACGATGAGATATTGTCAGGATGTGTCCTTACTAATAAGGGAAAAATCATTCATGAAAAATTTATCAACTAATACTTAGCTTAATAAAAAACGATAAAATGGAAATTATATTACTATTATTTATATTTGTTTTGGCTGCTTTTTTGGGTTTTGAGTTAATATCCAAAGTGCCTTCTCAATTGCACACCCCGCTCATGTCTGGATCAAATGCAATATCTGGAATTACTATTGTTGGGGCTTTGATTGCATCCGGTCAGACTGATGCGAATTTTTCAAAGTGGTTGGGCTTAGCGGCACTTATTTTGGCTACAGTTAATGTTGTAGGTGGGTATTTTGTTACTGATCGGATGTTGTCGATGTTTAAGACAAAAAAACNAAAATGAATTCATATAATCTATCAAAGTGCACCTTTAGAGTATGCCGGATGACCTAATAAATGTTTCTTATATAGTTTCTGCGATCCTTTTTATCTTGGGAATAAAGATGCTGGGTTCAGCATCGACAGCCGTTCGGGGAAATCGAATATCTTCCTTGGGTATGCTTGTAGCTGTTATTGTTACCCTTACAAAAGGTGGACTAGATTATCATTATATTATTATAGGATTAATTATTGGCTCCGTCATTGGTTTAGTGGCAGCAAAGAAGGTTCAAATGACAGGTATGCCCGAACTTGTTGCTTTGTTTAACGGTTTTGGAGGTCTGGCTAGTTTGTTAGTAGGGTGGTCAGAATTTGAGAAGGGGGGTGAAGGGAACTGGTTTCTTTACTCGGTAATTTGCATAGCTATCTTAATTGGAGGTATTACCTTTACAGGATCACTTGTCGCGTATTTAAAGTTGTCAGGTAAAGTTGGTGGGAATGCGGTAGTTTTCCCTTTTCAGAAATTTATTAATCTGTTGGTGATGCTAAGTGCAGTTCTTATCGGATTAATTTTGATTATTCCTAACAATGTTTTTGAAAATGGTGCTGCATTAGTTTGGGCTCTCATCTTTTTAGCGCTTTTAGTTGGAGTCTTAGGAGTTATTCCAATTGGAGGAGGGGACATGCCTGTTGTGATAGCTTTACTGAATTCTTTTTCAGGATTAGGTGCAGCTGCCGCAGGATTTGTAATTAATAATACTGTTCTTGTGGTAGCAGGATGTTTGGTTGGAGCTAGTGGCCTTATCCTCAGTATAATAATGTGTAAGGCAATGAATAGAAGTCTTGCAAATGTATTATTTGGTGGTTTTGGAACTAGTTCTAGTTCATCTGGAACTCAAGTTGAGGGCGAAATGAAAGCGCTCAGCGTTGAGGATTCATATTATGTTCTTGAAGCAGCTCAAAGTGTAGTTTTTGTCCCTGGATATGGTATGGCAGTTGCCCAAGCTCAGCATGTTGTAAAAGAGTTATCCGAAATTCTTGAGAGGAATGGTGCAGAAGTTAGACATGCCGTTCACCCGGTTGCCGGCAGGATGCCGGGCCATATGAATGTTCTTTTGGCTGAGGCAGACGTTCCTTATGAGCAGTTATGCGAGATGGAAGAAGTTAATGCGATTATGCCTACAGTTGATGTGGCTATTGTGATTGGAGCTAATGATGTAGTGAATCCGGCAGCGATTGAAGATGAAGATAGTCCGATATGGGGAATGCCAATCATTAATGTTCATCAGGCAAAATCGGTTTTTGTTCTAAAAAGAGGGCAGGGTGCAGGTTATTCTGGAATAATCAACACGCTATTCTTTAGAGAGAATTGCAGAATGATCTATGGAGATGCGAAAGCCACAATTAGTGGGATTGTTTCTCAGTTTGATGAGTGATTGGATGCTATAGGCACCGGCTAAGAGTCATAAGTGCAAAAGCAGTTCCATAGGGCCGATGATAAGAGTAAAACGGGTAGTCCCACCAGCTTCCTTCCTTTTCCTGTAGTGGTAGAATTACAGCAGCAAGTTGGCCTTTATGATATTGAGCGTTGTCTTTGTCATTGAGTGACTCGATGCAAAGAGATGCATAGAAATGTCCGTAGTAATAAAAATAACCTGCTACTCCGAACCAGCTTTCATGTGGTACTGGTCTTTTTCTACCAATTGAAAGCCATCCGTTTCTTGCCCAGAGTCTATCTAGCCAAGTGTCCATCACCTTATCAGTGATTTTTTCATCGCCCCACATTCTAAGTGCTGCGTTGCAGGCTTGCGATCTACCTAGACTTCCTCCCGGTAGATTAATACCTCGCATAGGACGAAGTTTTAGATATTCTCCATAGGCATATGAAAAATCAGGTTTTTGTTGTCTTTTTGTTGCTTTGAATGCTCTTTTGACTAACCGCTCTGGAACTTCTACTCCAATTTCTTCAGCTGACTTAAGTGCAATGAGTGCTGTTGAATTAGTGAAGCTGATCGAAGAAGACGAGGGTTGTTTAGCTTGGTATCTGAAGTCGTAGTATCCCCAACCACCGTCAACGCTTTCATATTTCTGTAACATTTTTATTTGATGTTTGATTGCGTCTNCAATGATTGATTTCTTTTCAGGCGATGAATCATCTTTTTTGTGCATAGCGACCAGTGCAGAGATTCCGTAAGCATGTCCCCAAACGTTATAAATGGCGTCATGATTTGCTCTTCGAACTGATCCTAGGTTCTCAAGTAACCAAGCCTCACCTTTATCTAATGCAGATTTTGCTGCAATATCATTTTGTGCAGCATTTGTCTCGATTAGAGCGGTTACACACATCGCCGTGATAGCGGCCCTAAAAGCATCATGTGCCCCTGGGACTGGAGCATAAATATTAAGGCCTTTCGTGTTTCTAGCTGAACCCCATGACCCATTTTTATTCTGATTAGATACAAGAAAGTCGACACCTCTTCTAATTGACGATTCGATAGCACCTTTTGCAGGTGCTTCTCTGCTTGCCTTTTGGACGCCTGTATCAGCCTGTGTATTTTGAGAGATTGTAGTAAATAAAAAAATAGGAAGTAGAGTTTTTACTATATCCTTAAACCTCATTCTAAATCTCATTGATGTATTATGCACAATATGTGGATTATTTTGATACAACTTTTTCTCCTTCTTCAAGTCCTTCAAGTATTACAGTAACTTTACCATTCGATGGACCTGTTTTGACTTTTTTATTAACTTTTTCTTCATTAACCATTACCCATACTGAATCATCTTCGATNAGGTTATTGGGAACAGTGATGGCTTTATCGTAATTTGCAGCAACGATTGTTAACTTTGCGGCCATTCCAGGAAGTATATTAGGAATATCATTTTGTATTGATGCGGTCAAACTGAACGCACCTGGGACACGATTAACTTTTTCAACCTTCGCATTAATCTTCAAGCTAGGGTTGGATACTGGAACTATGATGGCGCTTACGCCTTCATTGAGATTGGTTAATTTTGCTTCGGGTACAGCTGCGATTAGTTTAATTGGCCCTGGTTCAATGACTGTCATGAAAACTTCATGTGGAGTAAGCTTACCGCCAGGTATCAGTTTTTTGGCTACTGCTGCACTAGTGATCCATTTTCCACCCTTACTCATGCCATAGAAAATGGTTCCATTTACAGGAGAAGTAACTCCTCCGATTTTTTCTAGATCTTTTTTCANTTGATCAAGTTTTTCAGATGCTTTCTTTTGGTCTATGCGAGCCTTTTGCAGGGTGAATTGCTTTTGTTGAAGTGCCCTCGGTAAATTAAGCATAGCGTCTGCATGCGTGATCTGAGCCATTTCAAACTGAGCTCTATTTGAAGCAAGCTGTTCTGGAAGAGTTATTTTGAGTTCACGTGCTATCCTCATCTTAGATAAGCGAAGTGATTCACTCGCACGTTCGAAGCTATTTTTAGCACGTTTTAAAATAATTTCTTCGGTCTCTTCTGTTAGGTCATCAGCTTCATACATTTTCAAGAGCTGCTCGTATTCTTCTTTNGAGTAATCGTAGCTTTGTTGAGCGAAATGGAGGCTAAGTTCAGTGGCCCTTTTCGCTTCTCCATGGCCAANTTTTTCATAATANTCCCATTGCTCATCGGCTAAGGATTTCCCCCTTTTCGTATTTTCTATTATCATTGGGGTACTTTTTTCAAGAGNGCTTAATTCGGATTCTAAGATTTCGTGTGCTAAANTGGCNCCAGGAGCTGCGTTTTCTGCTTGTTGAATGGCTTCTCCTAATTTTTTTGTTTCCAATGTTACAAGTTTATCGCCCTTGTTAACTTTTTGGCCGTGTTCCAATGCATTAACAACTGTCATATCCGGCCAAGCTTCGGGGGTTAAGCTAATGTGGTGTTCTTTTGTGGGACTGAAGAACCCATCTAGCTCAACAGTGATTTTAAAAGGAGCAGTAGTCGTTACATGTTCACTTGGCGTTGGAGGTGACTGTTCTTTATTTTTTTCTTTTTCCTCTGAGAATACAAATGCAGGTATTAATAATAGAGAAAAAGTGAGAAGTTTGATTTTCTTTTGCATGCTTAGTTTGTTGTATTTGTTTGAAAGTATTATTTATAAAAAAATGATTTTTTATGAGCGCTATTTTAAGATTCTTCGTTAAAAAGAATTTTGATGTATTTCATTTTTTTTTGTTCGTCATAACCGTATTCTAAAAGCTCTTGTGAGCGATCAAGAAATTCAGATGACAATGATATTTGTACACCTGTATCAAGCTTAATTATTTCTTTTAGTTTTTGCTTTGCTTTACCTGCCTCTTTTTTTGATACTTTGAATTGGTCACNAATCCTGTGGCCAGAATCTTCTTCATATTGCGATTTATAGGTTGTAAATTGATCAATTATCTCAGGCTCTTCAAGTGAGCTTTCAAATTCACTAATTTTGAAATCATCATGTTCACTTAGATAATTTAACGCNGTATTCGCTACTTTAATTCTTTTTTTATCGTCAGCATCTCCTTGTATTCCACGTTTTGCGAAGTTAACGCATAACTCACCGAAACGTTTAGTAAGATAGTCGTCATCACGAATGGGTAGAGCGTTAACAAAGTCCTTATTCCAAAAATTAGTATTTCCAGATTTATCAAATAGATAAACCGTATAACCGTCTTGCTCCTGATAGTTTAAAATAAGGCAACCTTTATCAACCTTGTCAGGGTATATGCCATGTTGAGTGGTTAAAGTAAGATCACCGTCAACTTCGGAAATTTGNAANAATGGAGTTTTGTTTTCACATTTTATTATACAAAGGGCAGGAACAGAATTTCCTGCAATTATAATTCCATCAATTAGCGAAATACATAGGTCTCCAGATTTTATGTTGGGATGATATGATTTTGAATAAAGGTACTGTGAAATATCCTTAGCCTCCTCAAGTAAATTCGAGCCATTATCAAAAACTTTTTTTGCATAACCATGTAGTGAAGTTTCTTGGTTGCTTTCGATGTTTAGTCGATATGGCTCAAGTGACTTAAAAGGAACCAAGAATGAAGAAGTCAAAAGATCTGCTTCGCTATCTTCAAACCGGCATAAGTCCTTTGAAGTTAAAAGAGGTTCTCCCTTCAACGGGTTGCCAACNTTAGCCAAGGCAATTTTACTAATGGACGCTTCTCTGAAGTTTACTGGTACCGCCATTAATGAATTGTCTTAGAGAATAAAAGTGAATTTAAAGAGTTTCTATTCTTTAACAGTTATTGTGATCTCTTCAGAAATTACTGCAGGTTCATGGGTCCTATGTAAATGGTCAGCAAATACTAATTTTAGAGTATGTTTTCCAGGCTTCAACTCTAATAAAGTTTCAGTTTGTCCTGCTCCAAAGTGCTTAATTGTGTCTGACATTGGTAAAGGCAGCTTCATATCATATTTGGCACCATCAATTATTAGATGATGGTGTCCAGTATTTGGAAACTTAATACCTGCAGGAGCTACTCCCATTTTTTTAACTCCAAATTTTACGGGAAACTTTTTCTTAACAGTTTTGCCGTCCTTCGGGTAAATGATGTATACTTTAGCACCTTTTGGAGAACTCATTTTTGGTTCAGCNTTTGCGGTTGGTTTCTTGTCATCTTCAGCAAAGGAGAGATGTATAGGTGATAACAGAATGACTAGAGTGATCAGTAGAGTTTTGATGGTCATAATTGATTNAATCTTAATATGAATTTAAATAGAATGTAGCCTTGAATGTCGAGCTTCTTATTTTTTTTTCATGAAAAACTAAAAAAGCCGGCGCTGATTAGCGTCGGCTTCTAAAAGGTTNAAATTTAAATGTTCTTTGGGTTACTTGGAGGCCAGGTTTTTTGTACCCNTAAGAAAGTCAGTTGATGATACTTTTTTTGGCTCTGCTGCTGCATCAAGGTCTCCTAGGGCATATTGGATTCCAGCTAAGTAATGCTTAAGTACCTGAGGGTTCCAGTAGATTTCGTCACGGTGTCCGAGTGAGCAATAAAAAATTCGACCTTCACCATATTTATCTAACCAAGCGATAGGGTACAGCCCCTCCTTACCAGTGTTCCCTTTTCCTTTATCTACTATTTCGCCAGATAAACTAAGTAACATACGACGCTCGTCAGCGGAGGCGGTGTCCTTTCTGAATTGATAAATTTCGTCGGCTACCTCAAAATCTTTTCCTGCAAATGCCGCATTTAAGGGGTGTGTAGGCTCAAGATTTTTTACTCTAATTTTTGTATGCCATGGATGGCCCGCAAATGCCCCACCCATCATGTCATTAAAATCTTTCCAGTTCTTGTAAGTGTCAGTTGCTGAGTGCATTCCTACTAAGCCTTTACCGGATTTGACAAAATCAACTAAGCTTTTCTTTAACTTATCTTCACGGCCAGCTTCTTTGGATTTAAAAACTTCACCAGTCGTATTAAGAAAGATGACAGCATCAAATTCTTTTAATTTTTCTGGTTCAAAGAATGAGTCGTCTTCTGTTGCGGTGACTTCGAAAGCTTTGGTAGATTTACCCATCTGTTTCATTGCCTCTACACCAGTTGGAATTGATCCGTGCCTGAAGCCTGCGGTCTTTGAGAAGACTAGAACCTTTCTTGCCTTGCTAGGTTTTACTGGGGCATCTTTAGGAAGATTTGCGGCAATTTTTTCTGCATTGACTTGCTTTTTATCTTTTTGGGCGTTTGAAGCACCGACTGCTATCGCTAAGATGCAAATAGGTACAATTACTGTGAAAGTTTTTTTATTCATGGTTAATTTCATCCTAACATTTAACTAGTTGATTATCAACCGTTAATCGTAGTGCTAGAATTCAATTTTTCATGCTCTAGCTTGCAAGTATTGAATGGTGATCCATTGACTGGATTAATTGTTTATGCCCTCTTGAACTTAATTTATATTTTTCCTTCAATGATTGAAGATTTGGATCACTGCTCTCGAGGTTTTTGAATATAAATGTACCAATATCAATAAAAAATTCTTTTTTGGAGCTTTCTATTGCTTCGATTTCGGCGCTTTGGGAGGCGACTTTCTTTGAAGCTTTNGAAACTTCATTCATGGTTTCCGAAATTTCTAGTTTTGTAGCTTCAAGAATTTTGTTGAGTTTCTCATTCAATTTTTTTATGAGTTTATTCTTTTCTTCAAGCTCCAGTCTGAGGTTAACGAGTTTTTGCCGCTCTTTTGTGTAAAGTGATTTAAAGGTTTCGACCGTTTCATTCTCTTGGCTATTATCTACTCCAATAAACCGCTTTCTAATTTTTTTGCATTCTTCCTCAGTTTCATGAATTTGTTTTTTTAATTCACTTAGCTCTAAGGAAAGATCGCCTTTTTCTTTGTAGGTTAAATTTATATTTTGAGTAGAGTCGANTTCAATCTTTTCTACTTTTAGTTTAAGTTCATTATTACTCTCTATGAACTCTACTTGAGCACTCTTAATATTTTCCTGTTTTTTGGTGAGGCTTTTTAATTCTAGGTAGACCTCTTTTAGATCAGAAATTTCGTTTATTTCTTCCCATACCAATGATCCTAAATGAACTTTAGCATTTGTTATTTTCTGGGATAATTTTGATGCTCTCTTTGAGTGCTCTTGTCGATTGCAGATACCGATTTCTTTGATTATTCGCCTTAAAATAAAACCAAAAATTGTCATCGGCTGAATTGCCTTAATATCTTAGTGTAAAATGTTGCTGATTAAGCATTTTTACTTTTTTGTAAATTTGCAATTACTTGAAAATCTTCAAGAGTAGTGGTGTCACCGCTAACTTCTCCTCCCGCACATATTTCTTTTAATAGCCTGCGCATTATTTTTCCACTTCGAGTTTTTGGAAGCGATTCAGTAAATCTAATATCATCAGGCTTAGCGATTGGTCCAATTTCTTTTCCTACGTGATTACGTAATTCAGTTGCTAAATTTGCCCCGTNCTTAATTCCCCCTTTCAGTGTTACGAACGCTACTACTCCTTGGCCTTTGATTTCATCGGGTCGGCCAACTACCGCTGCCTCAGCGACAGATTTATGAGATACAAGAGCGCTTTCAACTTCTGCTGTTCCCAGCCTATGCCCCGAAACATTTAGTACGTCATCAAGTCTGCCAACTATCCAAAAGTTACCGTCTTTGTCACGCCTTGCTCCATCGCCTGCTGTGTAAATACCATCATAGTCATCCCAGTACGTCTTTTTGTATCTCCTTTTGTCCTTATAAATAGTTCTCAACATGGACGGCCAAGGCTTTCTTATTACGAGTCGACCACCTTCATTAGCTTTACACTCTTTACCTGTTTCATCCAGAATTGCAGCATCAATACCAAAGAAAGGAAGAGTAGCGGTGCCTGGTTTTGTAGGAACTGCTCCAGGAAGTGGTGTTATCATTATTGCGCCGGTTTCAGTTTGCCACCAAGTGTCTACAATTGGACATTTCTTCTTGCCAATTTTTTCATGGTACCACATCCAAGCCTCAGGATTAATAGGTTCTCCGACAGTTCCAAGAAGTCTTAAGGAGCTAAGGTCACGACTCTCAGGAAGATGGTCTCCAGCTTTTATGAAAGCTCTAATTGCTGTAGGAGCTGTATAAAATATTGTTACACCATGTCTTTCGACAATATCCCAGAACCTTCCGAAGTCTGGAAAGTTTGGAGCTCCTTCATACATCAAGCAGGTGGCTCCATTAAGTAAAGGGCCATAAACTATGTAACTATGACCTGTGACCCACCCTACATCGGCGGTGCACCANTAAATATCGTCATCTCTAATATCAAATATGTATTTGGTTGTACTGTATGTACCTGTCAAATAACCGCCTGTCGTATGTAAAATTCCTTTTGGCTTTCCTGTCGACCCACTAGTATAAAGTATATACAGCGGGTGTTCGCTATCGAGTTTTTCGGGTGGACAATCTGAGGAAGCCGATTCCATTTCTTTATGCCACCAGACATCACGGCCTCTTTTCATTTTGATGTCATTTTTACAGCGCTCAAGCACTATGACTTTTTTTACTGATTTAGATTTCTTTATTGCTTCATCTACGTTGTCTTTTAAAGGAACGATTTTTCCACGGCGCCATCCTCCATCTGCTGTAATTATAGCACTGGCTCCAGAATCTTGAACTCTGTCNAGGATGCTTGCTGCAGAAAAACCACCAAAGACAACGGAATGCACTGCTCCTATTCTTGCGCAAGCCAACATTGCTATGGCAGCCTCAGGAACCATGGGCATATAAATAATAACTCGATCTCTTTTCTTAATGCCTTGAGCTTTGAGAACATTTGAAAATTTACAGACTTCTTTGTGCAATTGAGCGTAGGTGAGGGTTCTGACTTCACCAGGTTCACCTTCCCATATAATAGCGGCTTTGTTTTTTCTAGGACCTTCCAGATGTCGATCTATGCAATTCTCTGATGCATTTATTTTACCTCCAACAAACCACTTTGCGAAGGGGGGATCCCATTGTAAAACTTTGTCCCATTTTTTTTGCCATTTTAGTTCCTTCGCTTCGTTTGCCCAGAACTTAGAAGGATATTTTATTGAATCTTTATATAGTTTTTTATANTGAGAAAGNCTCTTTACTCTTGCTGATTTTGAGAATTCTTTTGGGGGCGCAAAAAGTCTATCTTCTGATAGGTGGGATTCAATCTTCTTAGTCATTTTATGTTAAAACACTATAATTTGATTAGAATAGTAAGCTTATAGGTTGATTTCAATCCTTTGCTTGATTGAATATTTTGTAAAGATCCTTTCTGCCAATGAATCGCCATGATCCTGGCTCGAGTGCAATGTCCGTGAGTCCACCAATTCTGACCCGGACAAGACGACTCACCCGATAATTAAGGGCAGTCATCATGTGTCTAATTTGACGATTTAGCCCCTGGTTGAGGGTGATTGCTATGCTTCTCTTAGACACCTTTTCCACGTTGATTGCTTTTGCTAGGCCTGAGGGTATTTCTATTCCTTCAAGTAATCGATCTTTGTCATCCATGTTGAATGGTTTTGTTAAACTTACTAAGTATTCTTTATCAACTTTTGAATTGGGATGAGAGAGTTTTTGAGAAAGATCGCCTGAGTTTGTTAGAATGATGAGCCCCTCACTCTTAAAGTCAAGGCGGCCAGCATAGTGAATGTTTCTTTGCTGCTTTAAATGCTTGGGTAATAATTCAAAGACAGTTGGCCTGTTTTCTGGATCATTTCTTGAGCAAATATATTCAGGAGGCTTGTATAGAAGAATATTGATAGTTTCTTTGTGAGGCGTGAGTCTTTTCCCATCAACAATAACCTCATCATCTTCTTTAATCTTTGTTGATAGAGAGATACAGACATCACCATTAATAGTNACTCTTCCCCCAATTATAATCTCCTCGCAGGACCGTCTCGAGCCTAGACCGCAGTCTGCAAGAAATCGGTTTATCCGTATTGGGTTGCCTGAGGAGGACAAATATCGAAAAATGAAATATGAATTACTCCAAAGGCTTGGTCTTTGGAAGACCTATAGGGCTGTTGGAATCTTTCCACTGACCACTAGCCTTGAGTAGTTTAACTCTTTCAAAGCGTTTTAGAACATTTCGCTTGGCACCTATGCTTGATGAACTTTTAAGACTGCGGTGTTGAGACATTATTGTTATATATTAAGGTTAGCGCTTCTTTTNGAGTAGGGCGGTGAATTTATTTGTTTTNGCCAACGCCGCAAGGCATTTTCTTTAGAAAATNCACAAAGAATCGTGATTTTCGCAAATAATTGCTCTAAATCATGCCTAGTTTCATCTTTCCTTCCTCTGAAATCATGTCCTGAGTCCACGGCGGATCCCATACAAGTTCAACGTTAGCAGCCTCTATTTCAGAAATTTGTCGTATCTTATTCTCAGCGTCTGCGGCAATCGTCGGTCCCATACCACATCCGGGAGCAGTTAAAGTCATTTTGACGCTTGCTTGTTTCTTACCTTCCTCTTCTACCACTTGGCAATCATAGACGAGGCCGAGGTCCACAATGTTTACTGGTATTTCTGGGTCAAAAACAGTTCTTAGTTGTTCCCAAACTGCAGCTTCATAATCTTCTCCTTTAACATCTACTCCTGAGTTTACCTTCTCAGTGGCTGGCTGATCGGTTTTTTCTTCTTTGATTCCAAGGGCATCTGAGTCTTTATCTGATATTCTGGCTAAACCTTGGTCAGTCGCCACGGTGTATGTACCACCAAGTGATTGAGTAATGATAACTTTAGTACCTGCAGGTAATTTAAAGGTGTCTCCACTCGGAATTTGAATGGCTTCAACTTCCCTTGATAGTTCAAGTTCGCCACCGCTTTGATTCGTTTCGTTCATATTTATATCTATTAATTTATGTTAGTGGAATTACTTTAATCTTACCAGATGAGGCACCATCTTGCACGAAGCTTTTAGTTAAAGTTGATTGGTCTTTAACACCTTGGCTTTGATTCTTATCATCTCCTGCATTGAGCGCTGATTTCAATGCCCCTTCTACCATTTGTCCACAGTGAAGCTTCATTGGTGGAAGTTTTCCTATTTCGTCAGTCATTTCCGATGCAGAGAGCTCTTTGGCTTCTTCGATCGTTTTTCCTTTTAACATTTCAGTAGCCATGCTTGCAACCGCTATTGCTGTCTGGCATCCGAAACTTTGAAACGAAGCTTTATTGATAACTTTTTTCCCATTGGCTTCATCAAACTTTAAAAACATTCTTACCATGTCCCCGCAATCAGCATTACCCACAGTGCCAACAGCATCAGCATTTTCCATTTCTCCCATATTCTTTGGGTTGGAAATTGATTCTTGAAGTTTTTTTTCAAAGCTTTCTTCTTCGGGGTCCATGACTATAACTAAATACGCTCCCAGAAATATGCAAGTTAAGGGACAACTCAAAATTAATTCTTATTGAAACCGAGAATCATATTTAAATAGGAATCTAGGAAATTTTCCTCAAAATAATTCGAATTCCATTGGTGCTTACTTAGAATAGAATAGTTTTCTGAATGAATGAGATAAGTATAAGCATCTTCTTTAGATCCATCATTTAGGTTAACGCTGAGCACTTCTCTTTGATAAAAAGAGTCCTCAAATTGATCAAGTATTTCCCAATCAGCTTCTTCTAAGCCCGAGTAAAGAATGCCTTCAGTGCGTGAGGCCTTAGTATTTATGCGTAAACCAGGAAAATTTTTCCCTTTAATCATGTATGCTGAATATCCTTTAATAATTGCACCCTTTGAAGAAACCTCCCTGCCAATAAGGTGAAACATTACCTCATGAAATGTAAGGGTTCCGTAGGCAAATAACTGGTCATTATGGAGCATTTTAAAAACGTTGAATGTTTAACTTAATAAGATTACAGAATAGTGAACGATGGCAAAAATAGTTGCTAGTCTCTGTTTAGTTTTTTTTCCTTTCTTTAATGACTTAAAGGCTGATGAGTTGGTTTCCAAAGAGATGCCATCTGACGCTCTTGTTTTTTTTGAAACCAAAGGTATCTCTGAGTTTCTTATAAAAGTAAGAGACTCTACTTTTTTTCAGTCTCTTTTAGAGAGCGGAGATTTTGATGAACTTAAATCTAGTGATTTCATTAAAGAGGTTTCTTCGACATTTGATTTCCTTGAGCTTTTTCTGAGAAAAGATATATGGGTCCTCAATGAAAGATTATTGAGTGGAAGAATGGGTGTAGCGGCTTACGAAGCTGAAGACCCTGAAGATCCAAATGTTGTTATTNTAATCAAACCGAAAGAGGCAAGTGCTTGGCTGAAAAACCGTATTCGTTTTGCCCCTCTTATACGGCTCGGGATAAAAAGGATTGGGAGGACAGATTTTGAGAAAAGTGTATATGCATATCGGACAAGGGGTGATAAGAATGAGGCGACATATTTTGCTCTTAATGATGAATGGATTATAGTTACCTCGAGCAGGAGGTTATTGAAGGATACTGTTTCTCTTCAGGGGACTAAAGTTGATGGAGCTAAAAAAGTAGATCCTATTTCTAAGGATATAAAATATTCTTCAATGATTGGTAAAATGGGAACTGAGCATCAAGCGACAGTATTTCTTAATACACGGAAAATTTCAAAGATCGATGGTCGATTTGGCATCCCTGAAAAAATTGAAGATCCCATGTTGTCTTTGTTTCTTGGGGGTGTCGTTAACCAATTGGAAGACAGTTCGTACGCAGGGCTAGTTATAGATTTTGATGGAGAAAAACTTAATTTTTCTGTTGATATGGAAAAAGAAAGAGAGGCTGAGCCGTCTGTCTCTACTAAGGGTATAGAGATTCTTTTACCGCCTAAAATCCCTGGGTACCTTGGAGGCATTTCAGTGTACCAGCCTTTTTCTAAGTGGCATAGAGAGCGTAATGATTTATTTCAATCTAAGATAATCCCAGGATCTGAATTGCTAAAAGGTAAACTGAGTAATTTACTTTTTGGTGCTTCCAAGGACTTANAAGCAGGATACATCGGTGATGGCCTTGTTTTTCTTTCAGCATTAGCAGATGATGCAGGCAAAGATGAAAATGGGATTAGTCTTCCTGGATTTTGTTTTTTAGTTGATCTCAATAAACTTGAAGGTGCTGAATCAAGTATGCATGTCTTTTTTGAAGAGATGCTATCAGAGCTGAATGTGTCAAAATCTGATGTTGAAATTGAATGGACAAAGCAAGTTGAAACCCATGAAGAAATTCGATTATTAGTTGCCAGGTCTAAAAAAAGTCCTGAGAAAAATTATCCGACTCCAAATTGTTTTCAGATTGGCTCACGATATTGTTTTAGCTCCTCTCTTGATTTGAGCTTTTCGCTCATAAAGAAGATCCAAGAAACCGAATCCCTCCGCGTGTCTAATAAGGGATTAAATTTTAATTTAGATTTCAACCAACTTACAAAATTTTTCTCTCTTAACAAAAAAGAGTATTTATCAGAACTCTCTCGAGCTAGAGGAGATGAGCAATCAGGACAAAGAGACTTTAATAATATAAATAGTTTTTTAAGTACTCTTCAATCCTTGTCAGGAACATATGAATCTAATCAAGGTCGCTTGGGTTTTGATTTAGAGGCTATATTTAATAAAACTAGTATTGATGAATAATTTCTGGGTCTGTACGAAGTAATTATTTTTTTATATTCCTAGAGAAGCTTTTAGAGCTTTTGGGTGCACTTTTTACATCGGAACTCTTGCTGCTACTACGACTAGATGGAATGTTTCTGGAGAAACTTTTGGAGCTTTTGTTGATAGTTTTAGGTGTTGAATTTTTAATGGTTCTCTGGGTGGAGCTTTTGGGTGCAGGCCTTCTTTTAGCGAAACTATTGCTACGTTCCTGTCTTTGTAATTCTTGAGCTGCTATTCTCCTCCTCTGATCCTCGATCTGTTTTTGGGCGGTTTGAGCTTGCCTAATTCTATCGACTTGTGCCTTTCTTTGAGCGCTTTCTTGTCTTTGTCTTTCCTGGACAGTAGATCTCCTTCTCTGATCTTCGATCTGTTTTTGGGCGGCTTGCGTTTGCTTGATTCTATCGACTTGTGCTTTTCTTTGAGCAAGTTCTTGCCTTTGCCTTTCCTGAATGGTGACTCTCGATTTCTGATCTTCGATCTGTTTTTGGGCAGCTTGAGATTGCCTGATTCTATCGACTTGAGCTTTTCTTTGAGCAAGCTCTTGCCTTTCTCTTTCCTTAGCAGTGGTTCTCGCTTTTTGAGCTTCGATTTGTTTTTGAGCTTCTTGTGATTGTCTTAATTTTTCATCCTGGGCTTGTTTGCGAGCAAGCTCTTGCCTTTCTCTTTCCTTAGCGGTGACTCTTACTTTTTGGTCTTCGATTTGTTTTTGAGCCTCTTGTGATTGTCTTAATTTTTC
>PAHQ01000040.1 GCA_002705125.1 Verrucomicrobiales bacterium
TGGAAAGAAAATTCTTGGTAAAGATTTTGATTGTGAAATATATGTTCATAGGGGTGCCGGAGCTTACATTTGTGGCGAAGAGACAGGTTTAATTGAATCACTCGAAGGTAAAAGGCCGTATCCTAGAATTAAGCCGCCTTATTTTCCAGCTGCTCTTGGTTTGTATATGTGCCCAACAATCGTTAATAATGTTGAGTCGCTGTGCCATGTTAAGCATATCATTTCGATGGGTGGTGAAAAGTATTCTGAAATAGGAACTCCTCGTAATACGGGTACAAGAATACTTTGTGTAAGTGGGGACGTAATTAAGCCCGGTTACTTCGAAGTGGAGGTTGGTAAAATAACAATGGGTGAACTTATTTATGAAGTTTGCGGAGGATTAAAAAAAGGTCGTAAACTCAAAGGAGTTATCCCCGGAGGCTCTTCAGCCAAGGTCCTTAGCGCCGATGAAAAATACAAGATTGGCTCAGGTGATTCAGAGAGAGTGATAGGTATTGAGGATATTCCTATGGATTTTGATACCTTGGCAGCATGTGGATCTATGGCCGGATCAGGTGGGGTTATAATAATGGATGATAGTAGAGATATGGCATCGATTTTAAACAACATTAATACTTTTTATGCGCATGAATCCTGTGGGCAATGTACTCCATGTCGAGAAGGTTCATTATGGATGAAAAAGATAACCGATCGGATGGTCTCTGGTTCTGGAGTTCCTTCTGACCTTAAAACTCTCACTTCCATTGGTGATAATATTGCAGGAAGAACGATATGTGCTTTTGGAGAGGCCTGCGCTTGGCCAACTCAGAGCTTTGTTGCGAAATTTCCTGAAGATTTCAAAAAACATACGAAACCAAGGAACGTTAAGAAGCAACTTAATCCTGAATCCAAGATCGCAGCAGCGGGATTAAAAGCTTAATAATATGTCTGTTTCTCAAAACAATAATGATCAAGTGAATGTCCAGGTTGATGGGCATTGGATAAAGGTCAAAAAAGGAACTCGAATGATTGAAGCCTGTAAAAAAGCAGAGGCTGAGGTTCCGCATTATTGTTACCATCCTAAGCTCACTTCGCCAGGTAACTGCAGAATGTGTCTAGTTGAGATGGGAATGCCTCCTCGTCCAAACCCAGGGCAAGATCCTGAACTTGATAATGAAGGGCACGCGAAAATTAATTGGATGCCTAGGCCTGTAATAGCATGTGCTAACACAGTCGCCGAAGGAATGGGTATTAAGACCCAGTCAACACTAGCCCAAGAATGTAGGGAAGGGGTTATGGAATTTTTACTTATCAACCATCCATTAGATTGTCCTATATGCGATCAGGCTGGTGAATGTACCCTCCAAGAGTACAGTGTTGAGCATGGTAAGGGTGAATCAAGATTTTTAGAGCAAAAGGTAAAGAAACCCAAGAACGTTAAAATTGGTCCTCGTATTAGACTGGATGATGAGAGATGCGTTCTTTGTTCTAGATGTGTTAGGTTTACCAAAGAAATTGTTGATGACGATGTGTTAGGATTTGTTGATCGTGGGAGTCATAACGTTCTTACGGTTCACCCTGACAAGCCCTTGGCCAATAATTATTCTTTAAACACTGTTGATATATGCCCGGTTGGAGCTTTGACCTCTAATGATTTCAGGTTTCAAATGAGAGTTTGGTTTATGCGAGAAACTAACTCTATATGTACGGGTTGTGCTCGCGGTTGTAATATTACTATTAGCTCAAGAGAGAATAAGATTTACCGGCAAACTCCAAGAGAAAACAATGAAGTCAACTCTTCATGGATGTGTGATTCAGGAAGAATGCAGTACCATCTTCTGGAAAGTAGCGGAAGGTTAACCGAGCCAATGGTAAAAAAAGGTAAGAGTCATGAAGTGGTTGATTGGCCCGAAGCATTAAACCTTGCTATAAGTGGTCTATCAAAATTCAGTGGAGATCAAATTGCTATTATAGGATCTGCTAGGATGACCAACGAGGAATTGTATCTTCTTAAAACTTTATCAGAAACACTTAATGTAGATATTGTCGATATTATTAAGGTGGAAGGAGAAGGTGATGAGTATCTCAGTCACAAAGATAAGAGGCCTAATTCNAANGGNGCNAAAGCTATATTAAATTTGAGAAGCCCAGGATCAAAATTGAATACAATTAANAAACGTATNAAGGANGGAACNATNAAAGCNCTTCTNGTTTACGGTGAAAATATNGTTAGATTTGGTTTTGATGAGAANCTTTTGAAGNNTATNAAATTNATNGTGTCCTCACATATNCAGGCAAATCCNTTGGCTAAGCTTTCTAATGTTNTTTTACCTGGAGCGGGCTATGCCGANAAAAGGGGTTCAATGATTAATGCCACAGGTAGGCTGCAGCTTTTAAANAAAGCAATTGAACCTCCAGGTCAAAGTCGAGATGATTGGGAGATATTACAAGACTTGAACCGTTCCTTAGATGGTAAAGAACACGTCAATGAACTTGCCGATGTGTTTTCTGAAATGGCCGACCGAGTCAAAGTTTTAAAAGCAAAGACGCTTTCTTCAATAGGTAAGCTTGGAGTTCAAGTTGTAGAGACTGGTGAAAAAGTTCCTCTTTTAGAGAGAGAGGCGCAAAGAGTTAAACAGGGGCTTATAGTTGGATAATAAAATCTTAAGATGACCGCTAATATNCAGTTAACTGATTTGCTACCCTTCTTGATATCATTTATCAAGATTGTAGCTGTCATTTTTGCTGTCATTTTACCAATGGTTGCGTACTCAGTATGGGCCGAGAGAAGGGTTAGTGCAATCATTCAAGAACGTGTCGGCCCTAATCGGGTGGGTATTCCTTTTACAAAGATTGGACTNTCAGGATTGGGTCAGCCTATAGCTGATGGTTTAAAATTTTTATTGAAGGAAGACTTTACACCGGGACATGTGAATAAGTTTTACTACTGGCTGGCACCCGCTCTGACCATGGTTCCCGCTCTTTTAACGTGCGCGGTCTTACCTTTTGGTAGTGAGTTGTTTGGTGAAAAAATGGTTATTGCGGATCTGGATGTGGGGCCTTTGTTTGTTTTTGCCATAGCGTCATTAAGTGTTTATGGAATTGTGTTAGCTGGCTGGGCTTCTAATTCAAAGTACTCCTTTCTTGGTGGAGTAAGGTCGAGCAGTCAGATGATTTCTTACGAGATTTCATTGGGGCTATCATTGGTTCCGGTACTTCTAATTTTTGGTGAATTAAATCTTGGAAAAATTGTAGAAGAGCAAAGTCAGAANGGCTGGTTATTACTACCTTTCTGGGGGGAGGGAGCGATTTGGAATGGAGGATATGATCGTTTCTTTTTACTCTTCCCAGCATTTATTGCTTTTATAGTTTTCACTATATCGATTTTTGCTGAAACGAATCGATTGCCATTTGATTTGCCNGAGTGTGAAACTGAACTTGTTGCTGGGTATCACACTGAATACTCTTCAATGAAGTTTGCTCTATTTTTTCTTGGTGAATATGCGGCAATGATTATTGGGTCAGGTTTAATTGTTACTCTTTTTCTCGGCGGTTGGTCACTGCCATTTGGCTTAGATTCTGCCATGATGAATTGGGCAGGAAATCCTCCCGAGATTCCATGGTGGATCGGTTTAATTCATATTGGTACCTTTCTCGCAAAAGTTGTTGGATTTATTTTATTTTTTATCTGGGTTAGATGGACGCTTCCAAGGTTTAGGTACGATCAATTGATGAAACTTGGTTGGATAGTTTTCTTCGAATTAGCACTGGTTAATATTTTTATAACCGCAGGAATATTAATTTTAACACGTTCACCATCTCCCTGATAATGGCCATTAAAGTAGAGCGCCCCAAACTTACATTGCTTGAGAAATTCTATTTTCCCTCAATCATCAAGGGATTACGGATAACGATAGGCCATGCTATAAGAATTTTACAAAGGAAGAAAAAAGTGACGATGCAATATCCCGAAGAAAAATGGGATAGTCATATGCCTGACTACTACAGAGGAGCACCTGCTCTTGTTACTGATGAGCACGGTAGAGAGAGGTGTGTTTCTTGTCAACTTTGTGAATTTATTTGTCCACCACGTGCAATAACCATCAAGCCTGAGGAAATTCCCTCGGAAGACGAATGGGCCAAGGTTGAAAAGAGGCCAAGAGAATTTGAGATAGATATGATTAGGTGTATCTACTGCGGAATGTGTGAGGAAGTGTGTCCTGAACAAGCCATTTTTTTACGGAAGGATTATGTAATTACTGGCCTCAACCGTGAAGAAATGAAACATGATAAAGAGAAGTTATATGAAATTGGAGGAGTTCGAGGGGGCCTAGTTAATAAATGGAATAAGTTAAAGTAAATTTAAACAATCCGTGCACCTCCTTTTTTACATTTTTTCAGCTTTGATGTTAGGCTTTGGTTTGATGGTCATCGTTTGCCGGAACCCGGTATCCAGTGCATTGAGCCTAGTGATATCTTTTTTAGGTTTGGCGGCTTTATTTATCACGCTTAACGCATATTTTATTGGTATTATACAGGTCCTTGTTTACACGGGTGCTGTGATGGTCCTCTTTCTTTTCATCATCATGCTTCTTGATATTAAAGCAGATAATAAAAGTGATTGGAATATTTCCGCAATATCTGGAACCGTAATCGTAGTTTTCCTGTTGGTTTCTCAATTGGTAAGTGTGCTTCATGCATTTAAGGCAGGANGCCAGCCTATGACTGTATTGCCGGATTCCTATTCAAGTAATGATGTTAAAAGTATAGGTTTGGAAATATTCACCAATTATAATTTTCATCTTCAAATTTTGGGAGTTCTTCTGCTTGTTGCAACTATTGGGGTTGTGATTCTAAGTCGACGTCAGAACAAAGAAGGTACAGAAAACTAATTTTTTATATGCCCACCTTGAACGAATATTTATTAATGAGCGGTCTCCTGTTTTCTATAGGTCTGGCTGGCGTTCTGCTTCGTGGAAATATAATAATCATCTTAATGAGTTTAGAGATGATGCTAAGCGCTGCTAACCTTGCNCTTGTTTCATTCTGGAGATTTGGAGGAGGGGGAGGTTTGCCATCNGATAGTTATAGCCCTCAGGTTATGGTTTTCTTTGTGATTACTGTAGCAGCAGCAGAAGTTGCAGTTGGGCTAGCTATAATTGTGGCTCTCTTTAGGTCTCGTCAGACCGTTGAAATTCATGAACTAAGCAGTATGAAAGGATAATTAGTTGATGAGCTTAGGATTTTTAGTACTTTTTTTACCTCTTATTGCATCAGCAGTGACTCTTCTACTTTCAAGAAGGAGAGGTGCACTCTCTTCGTATATTTCTACTGCTTCTGCATTTATTTGTTTATTGATTACAGTTTCTCTTGTTCAGAATGGAGATAATAAAGAATTAGGTTCCTTCAATTGGATTCAAGTTGGTGATTTTCAACTTAACATTGCTTTAGAACTGACTGGGCTGGGTAAGGGGATGCTATTAGTCGTCACTTTAATAGGTTTTCTAGTTCACTTGTTTTCTATTGGTTATATGAAAGAGGATTCTGGTATGGCCCGGTATTTTGGAGGTCTTTCATTATTCATGTTTTCGATGACAGGAATTGTATTGGCAAACAACCTAGCCATGATGTTTATTTTTTGGGAATTAGTTGGGGTTAGTTCCTATTTGTTAATAGGTCACTGGTACCACAAACACAGTGCAGCTGAGGCAGCAAAAAAGGCGTTCTTAGTAAACAGGATAGGAGACTTTGGGTTTATGATTGGCATTCTTTTAATATGGGGTGCTTTTGGTTCAGTCAATTTTACAGAGATTAGTAATTCTTTGTCAGCAAATAAGTATGATCAAAATTTGCTCAACTGGGCCATGGTTTGCATATTCTGCGGAGCTATTGGAAAGTCCGCTCAGGTGCCTTTGCATGTTTGGTTGCCTGATGCTATGGAGGGACCGACCCCAGTGTCAGCGCTTATTCATGCGGCAACTATGGTTGCTGCTGGAGTGTTCATGCTAACCAAGGTTTTATTTATTATAATGGAAGCTCCTGTTGCAGCATCCTTGATTCAATATGTCGGAGCTTTGACGGCCTTATTAGCTGCGCTTATGGCTACTCAACAGGATGACATCAAAAAGGTTCTTGCTTACTCTACACTTTCGCAGCTTGGCTACATGATAATGGCTGTTGGTTTTGCCGGTTATTTACAAGATGGAAAGGCTCTGGGTGCAGAAGCTTCAAACGCGGGTTTCTTTCACTTATATACACATGCCTTCTTCAAGGCGTTATTATTTCTTGGTTCAGGAGCCATTATATATGCCTGCCACCACGAGCAAAATATATGGAAAATGGGAGGGTTGTTTAAGCGCATGAAAATAACATCCATAACTTTCTTGATTGGTACAGCTGCTCTTTGTGGTGTTTATCCGTTGAGCGGATTTTTTAGTAAGGATGCTGTGATGGCAGCTGCACAGAATAATCCGCTACTATTATCGATAGGTTGTTTCGTTGCCTTTCTGACTTCTTTTTATATGACTCGACTTTGTGTGATTGTATTTTTTGGAAAGTCAAAATCATGGTCAGCTGAAGAAGCTAAAGAGGTTCCAATAATAATGTTATTACCTCTAATTGTTTTGAGTTTTGGAGCTATTTTTGCAGGATACTCTTTTAGTTATAGTTGGTTTGTTAGCTATGACGAAATTATTCACCCAAATGGTCTCTTGCCGTTGGTGCTGTCGTTAATTGGTTTGTCTGGAATTGTTATGGCTGTTATTTTGTATAGGGGAAGAACTTCAGAGCCTTACAAAATTAAAGTTCTAAAAAATAAATTCTATTTGGATGAAATTTATTTATTTATTGTTAGAATTTCTCAAGAATTTATAGCCAAATTTGCAAAGGTTTTAGATAGAGTATTTATTGATGGTTTTTTTGTCAGAGGTGGTGCGAAGTTGGTTTCTGAAGTTGGTTCAAAACTAAGAGGAGTTCAGTCCGGAAATTTACAAAGCTATGCTTTTCTTTTTGCTATTGGTGTGATTTTGGTTCTCTTCATTATAAATTCTTTTATTGGATAAATTTAATCTCTGTACTTAATGATTAATATAATTGTATTTATTCCAATAATAGCAGCCCTTTTAATTGGCGTTGTAGGATCAGGAAAGAAAATTTCCCTATTAGCTTCTGGTGCAAATCTAATACTTGGAGTTTTTATTTTCTTCGAATTGATAAAAACTGGTGGTAAAGAAATTATCTATGAGTCTTCATTTCTTATTCTGGAGACTCCCAATCTTGCTTTAAGTTTTGGGGTGGATGGAATGAGCGGAATCTTGATACTGTTAACTCTATTAGTCACCTTCTGTGCTGTTCAAGTTTCTCCTGAGAAGGGGCCAGATGGTAAAGAGAAGTTATTTCATATTTCATCGATGTTGATTTCTGCAGGTGCCTTGGGTGCTTTCGGTGCAACTGANATGTTTTTTATGTTTGCTTTCCATGAGTTGGCTTTGATCCCTACATTTTTGATGATTGCCATATATGGGCATGGTAGAGACAAAGTTGCGATTGCATGGAAAATTACAATTTATCTTGGTCTAGGAAGTTTAGTTCTCCTTGGTGGCTTGATAGCACTCTACTCAAATCTACAGGGAGCAGGAAATCCAACTTTCAATATAGCTGAGCTAACAGATTTGGCTCAAAGTCATCCAATTTCTGAGTCTCTGCAAAAGTGGATCTTCCTTTCTGTTTTTCTCGGTTTTGGTATTTTAGTTTCATTATTCCCATTTCATAGTTGGGCGGCTCCAGCCTATGCTGCAGCTCCTACCCCCACAGCGATGCTTCATGCTGGCGTCCTTAAGAAATTTGGGCTTTATGGAATTATTAGAATTGCAATGCCAATGTTGCCGGANGGCTTTGCGGCTTGGCAGGGATTAATACTTGTTTTACTACTTGGTAATATTCTTTATGTGGGCTTTGTGACCATTGCTCAAAGTCAGCTTGATAAGATGTTGGGCAATTCGAGTGTTATGCACATGGGATATGCTTTTTTAGGAATAGCCTGCGTAAACGAAATAGGCACTTCTGGAGCTGTTTTTATGATGTTTGCTCACGGCGTATCTATCGCGTTATTATTTGCTCTTTGTGGGTCGTTGAGAGAAAGGCTAAATACATTAAGCCTTAACAGGATAGGTGGTCTTGCAGGCAAAGTTCCATTCCTGGCTGTTACTTTTGGCTTCGCCGCATTTGCTTCAATTGGTTTGCCTGGATTCGCGAACTTCGCATCAGAAGTAACAATTTTGTTTGGAGCGTTTAAAGACGCTCAACAGATAAGCAGTCTTCAGATTACTGCAATACTAGCCATTTGGGGTGTCGTAATATCTGCCGTTTACATGCTGAGGGCGTATAGAGGAATTTTTCAGGGGGAATCAGATAGAAGTTTAACCTTAGTACGAAAAGATTCGTTACCGAAATCGCCTATAGTGATTCTTATTATAATTTTAATGATCACCGGATTTTTTCCTAACATAATCCTTTCCCTTTTGCACTTTAAACCATAATGCCTGCTTATTTACTAGAAGTTATCGTCTTGGTCCTAGGTTTTTTAATGCTCGGGATAGAAGCCTTCTCGAGGACTGGGTCTAGGTCGAGAGTGGCCCACTTTGGGGTTTGTGGACTTTTGGTAGTTTTTCTTTTTCTCTTTGTCGTTGATTCGAATGAGTCCTATTGGAACGTATATCATTTTGATGATTTAGCAGCTTTCTACAAAGGGATTATTCTTCTTTCTACCTTGATGGTGTTAGTCATGGCTAGAGACTTTGCTCCTGTCCTCAAAAGGTATACATCAGAATGTAATGAATCCTCAGGTATTGGGGAGTATTATTGTATTCCTGTATTCGTATGCTGTGGGTTGATGTGGATGGCTTCAGCCAAAGATTTAATTACAATTTTTGTGTCATTGGAGTTAGCGACGATTGGATTTTACGTACTAGTTTCATTTATGCGAAGGAACGTAGGTTCCCTAGAAGCAGGAGTTAAGTATCTAATATTAGGAGCACTTTCTACTGGTTTTTTTGTTTATGGCATTGCCTGGATGTTCGGCTCGACGGGAACCTTTGAGCTTAATGAAATAAAGGAAGTTATTGATTCTGGAGCTGTTGAGAGGGCTCCTGTTATTTTTGCGATAGCATTAATAATAGTTGGTTTAGGCTTCAAAATTGCAGCTGTGCCATTTCATATTTGGGTGCCAGATGTCTATCAAGGTACATCAATGCCTGTGACTGCCTATTTATCAGTAGCTTCGAAAGCTGCAGGGTTCATTGTGCTTTTAAGAGTGGTTGAACCTTTTCTGCAATCGCAGATGACCTCGGGAGCATGCATTCTTCTTTTTAGTGTTCTTGCAAGTTTAACTTTAATTTTTGGAAATCTTGCTGCGATTAAGCAGACGAACGTTAAGAGGTTGTTGGCTTACTCAAGTATTGCGCACGCAGGATTTTTGATAATGGCCATTCCTGCGCTTGAAAAAGATTTTCTTTTAACTCTTCAAGGCCCGGACCCAATACAATCAATCTCGTTTTATCTCGCTGGATATTTGTTAATGTCGATGCTGTGTTTTTTAATTCTCACTATTGTTAGAGTTTCATCTGATAGCGAAAATTTAGACAGTCTTAGTGGATTGGGTTCTAGATCCCCATTGCTCGCTTTTTCGATGACGGTTGGAATTGCTTCACTAGCTGGAGTTCCACTGACGGTCGGTTTTTTTGGAAAATTCTTAATCTTTAATGTAGCGATTCAGCATGCGATGTATTCTGGATATTGGTTCTTGGTGGCATTTGCAATTTTAGGTGCAACTGCAGGATTCTATTATTATTTCAAGATCATTAAAGCAATGTATTTTGATAAATCTGATAATGATGTGGAAGGATCTATAAGTGTTAATCCTTTATCAAAAGTTTTGATTCTTTCATTAGTTGCATTAGTGATAATTTCAGGAGTGTTTCCAAAGCTTCTGATGAGTTTTCTTTAATGTTATTTTTGACCTTCAAAACAAGTCATAATTTGAAAAGAGCAATCAATGAATGAGAAATAGGGTTTCATGTTCTTGTAATTTCATAGTATTAGTTTAGGTTAGAGACGTGAAAATCTTATTGGTCGAGGATGAAGCTGAAATTGGAGAGTTGATTAAGGATGGCCTAGAGAAGGAGGAGTTTTCAGTAGATTATTGCAAAGATGGTGATACGGGCATGGAGCATGCCATGTCACAAACATACGACGCGATTGTTCTTGATGTTATGCTGCCAGGTAAGAGTGGTTTGGAAATATTAAAAATGGTTAGAGCTGGTCATAATAATGTTCCCATTATTATTATAACGGCTCGGGGTGAGTCAGAGGACAGAATACAAGGTCTGGATTTGGGGGCGGATGATTATTTACCTAAGCCCTTTTTTGTTGAGGAGCTAATTGCGCGCTTAAGAGCTATATGGAGAAGGTCTTCTGAGACGGGAATGAGTGTTCTTAATGTTGGAACATTGTCAGCTAATTTGATGACTAGAGAGGTTGCAAGATCCGGTCTTCAAATCGAAATGACTCCAAAAGAATTTTCATTGCTTGCTTTTTTAATGAGAGCTCCTGGTCGAGTTCTTACGAGGACTCAGATTTTGGAACAGGTGTGGGGTTATCATTTTGATCCAGGAACAAATCTCGTTGATGTTTACATTAGGAGGCTCAGATCGAAAATTGATATTGAGAATGAAATTCCACTTATTGAGACATTGAGAGGGGTTGGGTACCGGATGCAGGACCCAGATCATTCCGAAAAGGAATAATCAAAGTGTCGTTCTCATTCAGATTAAGAATCGCCCTTTGGTCAGCATTATTGTCTGGTGTTGTCCTTCTGATTTTTTTAGGGGTCACTTCAAATATGGTCAGAAAGACGATGACAGAGGAGGCGGACTTTGAGTTGAAAGNGTTTACAGAAGACATGGTNTTGACCGCNCAAGCCATGGAGGAGGGCGGGTTATTACAAACTCAAATGGTTGGAACTCTCAGTGCGGAAAGAGCCGAGGTTAGATTGATAGAGTTGGCAGAAATAGATGATTTCGATGGGGAATTAGTTAATCAATCCCCATTAGCTATTGAAGAAACCATAGGAGAGTCACCTCAAATTTACCAAGAGCCAGACTGGCCGGACCCAGGTTTAGAAATTGAGTGGAAACCCGAAGGTTCAAATGAAACGATTGATTACAAAGGAAAAACTTGGAGGGTGATGGCAAGGACTTTTGCTGGATATAGAGTTCGTATGGCGATTGACTTAAAAGAGATTGGAGATGAGGTTAAAAAGTTAATGATCCGATATTTGGAGGCTTTACCATTAGCCTTACTTGTTATCGGTTTTGGTGCGTGGTGGATCGCAGGCAGAGCGGTCAGGCCAGTACAGAAAATTATTGCAACAGCTGAAAAAATTACAGTCCAAGGTCTTGGAGAACGTGTAGAAGGTATCAGTTCTAATGATGAACTGGGTAGGCTCGCAGGTGTTTTAAATCAAATGATGGATAGGTTAGAAGAGTCATTTAGCCAGATTAAAAGATTTAGTGCTGATGCTTCACATGAGCTTAAAACTCCTTTGGCTGTTATGCAGGGAAAAATTGAAGCAGCACTACAAGACCAAGACAGGGAAGTTGACAGTAATTTAGTGCTTGCTGATTTGTTGGAGCGGGTAGGCCAGCTTAGATCTATAATCGATAGCCTTTTAATGCTTTCTCGATCTGATGCTGGTGGATTTATTATTGAAAATAATAATCTGGATATAAATGAGATGATGTCTGAAATTGTAGAGGATGCAGAGATTGTTGCCTCGGAAGAAGGAATTATATTAGAAGCAGATAATGGCACTCAAGGAATGTTTGTAAATGGGGATGAGAGATTGTTGAGGTTGGCGATATCAAATCTATTAACTAATGCTACTAAATATAATCTCGAAGAAAATGGAGAAATAAAAACTAAGGTCAATCGATCAGATTCAGGNTATGAAATTTTAATTGAAAATACAGGTCCGGTAATTAAAAAAGAAATTGAAGAGAAAATATTTGAAAGGTTTTATCGGGTTGACCCTGCAAGAGGCTCAAGTAAGCCTGGATTTGGTTTAGGGCTTAGTTTAGCTAGGGTCATTGCTCGGGCTCATGGTGGAGACTTAAAACTTAACTACTCGGAAGGGGGAGTTAATTCCTTTATAATGAGCCTTCCAGAAATTGAAAAAAAGAATTAGAAAATCGTTAATATGGATCCGCAATTTAATTGCCCTATTGAGAAAATGCGATCTGCTGGACTTTCAGATGCGGCTGTAAAAGGTTTTCAAAAAGCATACCGTAAAGTACAGGGAGGTGCTGATGAATTAATTAGGGAGTCTTCTATTGAAACTGTTAATGAAGTTAAAAAGTTTGAGGATCTAGATGTCGCTAACGCCAAAGAGTTGGAGTCAATCATTAATGAAAGCGTAGTGATTAAACTTAATGGGGGATTGGGAACGAGTATGGGTCTAAATACCACAAAGTCCTTACTTGAGGTGAGGGAAGGGTTAGCCTTCCTAGATGTTATTGCAAAGCAAGTAATGCATATTAGACAGGAGNATCATAATGATCTGAAGTTTCTTTTGATGAATAGTTTTTCTACGACTGATGAAACTAGAGATTTTTTATTGAANTATCCTGAATTAGGCAAGCCGGCAGAGATTGAACTACTTCAAAACCGTATACCCAAAATTGACGCCAATACTTTTGAAGCTGTTAACTATGAAGANTCACGAGATTTAGAATGGTGTCCACCGGGTCATGGTGATGTTTATGCGAGTCTTTTAGGAACTAATGTTCTTGATGAACTTGTTAATTCAGGAGTGCGATATGCATTTATTTCAAATTCAGATAATTTAGGGGCTACCTTTGATTTTAATTTGCTCAGTGAGTTTAAAAATAGTGATGCCTCATTTATGATGGAGGTGACTAGGAGGACTGGAGCTGATAAAAAAGGAGGTCATTTGGCCAAGGATTCGCAGAGTGGAAATTTGCTATTAAGAGAGGTGGCGCAATGCCCTGATGAAGATCTTGAAGATTTTCAGAACATATCAAAGTACAGNTATTTTAATACTAATAATATCTGGCTCAGATTAGATAGGCTAAGAGACCTNATGCAAGATTCTGGTGGTTTTATAGATCTACCNTTGATAGTTAATCGCAAGAATATTAATCCAGTTGATACTGAATCAACCAAGGTTATTCAGATTGAAGTTGCCATGGGCGCTGCAATTCAATGTTTTAAAGACTCGACGGTTATCGAGGTTCCAAGGACGAGGTTTTCACCAGTCAAGAGCTGTGAAGATCTCTTTGCTTTAAGATCAGACGCTTACCATTTAGGTGAGAACTTTCAGATTCAATTAATTCCTGAAAGATTAAATGTTCCACCGATNGTTAAGCTTAATGATAGAGTCTACAAAAATTATCAAAGCTTTGAAAAAATGACTAATCAAGGAGTTCCTTCACTAAAAAATTGTGAATCTATTCATGTGAATGGTCCATTGAGCTTTTCCAGTAACATTGACTTTAAGGGTAAAGTTAGTCTGATTAATAGGAGTGGCTCTATTAAAAAGATGCCTCCCGGTCGATATGAGGATCAAGAGGTGGTTTTACAAGAATAATAGTAAAAAGCTCTCTAATTACCAGAGTTTCATTTGTTATCTAGTAATTACTATTAAATCCATTCTTTAATTAAGGCTTATATGATTTCACTCAAATTAGTTGTTTTTTCAGTAAAGAGGGTGCAAAATTAACCTTTGAAATTTAAGAATTGAAATTTGATTAATTTCTCAAGGTCTCAAACATTATAGTCACACACAAAAATACCCATGATAAAACCTCCCTTGAATTTAAGACAGTCGTTACTTGGCAAGAATTTCATCTTCTTTTCGGCGATCTTTTCTTTCCTTTTAGTATTTATTTATTCAGCTCCAGAACTTTTAGCTCAGGAAGTCGAAGAAGAAGTGAAAAAGAAGACAATGCTCGACAACGTGCTTGATGCAGGTTTGTGGATTGTCCCATTGCTGATTGCTTCAGTGGCGATGATAGGTTTTGTAGTTTATAATTTTATTGAGCTGAATCAAAATAAGTTTAACCCGGTTGAACTTAAGGCTGGCCTACTTGATCACATGCAAAACGTTAGAGTGAGGAGTGCTATTGAAATGGCTTCTGGGCATCCTAGTTACTTAGGGAGAATGGTTGCGGCTTCATTTTCTCAATTTGATGCAACGAATAGCGATGACTTTGGAAGGGAAAATGTCGATGACGCTGTCGCAGAATTTACTGTGAGTAATAATAAAAGGTATCTCACTAACATTGGTTATCTTGGTGTCATTGGTCAGATCGCTCCTATGCTAGGACTACTTGGAACTGTTGTAGGTATGATGGGTGCTTTTAATACTCTCGCAGCAGAAGGACAGGCTGATCCTAGTACATTAGCTGGTGATATTGGGCTTGCTATGGTTACAACCGCCTCAGGTTTGATTATAGCGATACCTTCAGTGTTCTTTTTCTTTTTTCAAAGAAATAAGTTTAATCGGTTGGTAGCTGATTGTCACCAAGACGTTTCAGAACTTCTTGATGCTAGTTATGAAGCAGCCAACGCCGATCAGGTAATGGCTAAGGTCCCTGAAGGGTTCCAAGCATAAATCCACTAACTGGCTACTAAACTAATCTAAATTGAAGGAAAATTAAGGAATATGGCTTCATCAAAGCTACAGTCCGCAATGGAGCATGAGGGAGATGATGCGAGGATGGACATGTCGCCAATGATCGACATGGTTTTTCTTCTACTCATCTTTTTTATGGTAGCATCTAGGATGGTAACTGTGAAAGTTGATGACAAAATCAAGCCACCTGTGGCTGATGAATCTATAAGACCTGACAATGCTAAAGGTCGAATAATTTTTAATATTAGATCTGATGGTACATTCACCGCAGGAGACGGAACGGTAACCGTTACTGAAGATGAAATTACAGAAAGGGTATCTAACTGGAAAGAAAGAATGGAAACAGTTGGAAACGAGCCGTCACTACTTTTGAGAGCGCATAGAGACGCCTCTGTAAGGGAATTAAAGAAAGTAACAAAGGCTGCAGCATTGGGAGGAATAAACAAAGTTGTTTTTGGTTCACTTAAAACTGGAAAATTTGATTAAAGAAAATGGGTAGAAGAAAAAAATATAGACCAGAAGAGGATAGTGATCCTGAACTTGATATATCTTCCTTGGTCGACGTTGCTTTCCTTTTGTTAATTTATTTTCTTGTGACTTCAACTCTTAGACCTGACGAGACTGATCTTTCTATCGTGCTTCCTTCTCAAGTTCCAAATGAAAATCCTCTTGATATTGATCCCATCGCAATAGTGATTGGCCCAGATGGAAGTGTCACGTATAATGAAGAAAACATTCCAATCAGTGGAGGAAGTGGGGCTGACCGCCTTCCTGAGTTGCGGCAAAGACTCAAATCATACAAAGATTTAGCTGATGGAACAAATCAAGAGGCAATGGTTACTTTAAAAGCGGACGATGCCGGAAAAACCCAAAGGTTTATTGATGTTGTTAATGCTTTAGCATCAGTAAAAATCAAAAATGTAACGATGACTGGTTTCCGGGACGAGGAAGAATAAATTATTTAAAGCTCTAATTTTTTAACGGTTCTAGGTGCTATAGAAAAGTTAATAAAATTAAACCGTATATGAATAGAATTGAGGGATAGCGTCAGAATCACCTTTAAAGAACCCAGTTATCTGGAGTATAATCAAACTTAACTCACTGAAAGAAAGCTTCAAAAACCCACATTAAACTTTCTCAATTGATTATGAATAAATCATTTTTTCCCAATATGAAAGGTGCTTTGCCGATTTTTATTTTTTGCGTTTTTTCTATTTGTATTAGTTGTCCCTCACACTCTCAGAATCCTGTTGAGGATAATTACAGAAAAGCAGTTCAATTGATGGAAGAATCAAAGTGGAAGGAAGCCACGAGTGTTCTTCAAACCGTTGTCAGTGATCATGGGGAAAATGCTATGGAGTTTTATGGGCCTGCATTTGGATTAATTCACTATCACTTAGGATTGTGTCAATTATCACTAAAGAAATTCGCTGAGGCGGCTGATTCTTTTCAAACAACATATAGAAAATACCCAAATAAATTTGAGAAAGATCAAAAAGGGCCAAAGACCAGAAATCATTACCATCAGGTTTCACTCTATCGATGGGGCACAGCTGAACAGGGGAATGAAAAATATGAAGGAGCACTAAAGATTTATGAGGCCTTTCTAAATAGTAACCCTGAAAAGGGTACTTTTTCGCCTGCTGAGGTTCTTATTAATATGGGGGTATGCAACGCTAAATTAGGGAAAATTCCGGAAGCTACGGAGAAGTTGCAGAAAGTCTATGACAACTATGATAAGATAAGAACTAGAGAGCAGTGGATGTTGCATAATGCTTTTATGGATCTTGCTGGCCAGTGGATTGAAAAAGCGATGCCTGCTGAAGGTATTGCTTTCATAGATAAGAACGATGGGCCTTTGAGATTTTCCCCTTATGAAAGCTTTCAGTATGGTTTTAATAATAAAATGCTCAAGCTTGCTCAGGA